>WHUB01000200.1 GCA_009377395.1 Actinophytocola sp.
GGCATGATCCACATCCTTCCTGGTGACCACAGGTCACCTCACGGAAGGTGTCCGACCTACGGGGCCAAGCTCAATCCGCGTGTCACGCAGCTGCGGTGCCGAGCGTCATGATCGGGATGTTCGACTCACGCCTCCGTTGCGGTCGTAGTAGCGGGCCATCAGTTCCCAGTACGCCATCAGCAGCCCCATCTCCAGTGCTGTCGCTGCTGCGGCCGGTACTGCGCGGCGCTGATGGGCGGCGACCATCGCGACCAGCAAGGCGGCGGTCGCGGCGACGTTGACCGCCATCGCGGTGTCCATCGGCCGCTTGGCGATCCACTGCTCCTCACCAAGCGCCGCCCGGGTCGCCCATGCCCGGTCGTGTGCGGGTTTGCTGAACACCACCGGGTTGACTGCCATCCATAGGCCGACCAGCGCGGCGTCGCGCCGGCTGCGTCGCCACATCGGGACAAGCATTAGCGGTGTGCTCGCCCACCTCGTCCACATGCTCCACGGATTGCTGTGCCGCGCGAACACCACCCGCTTGACCTTCCGCCAGTCCTCCATCGACGGCTCCTTCCGACCCTGCTGGTCGCACAACTCCATGCGATCGCAGCCACGTCGCAACGACTCTTCGGATCTCGTCCTCCGGCGGAATTTTGAAGCGGTGAAGCCAGGCGGGATCCGGTTCTAGACTCTCAAGCCGTCGGCCAGCGACGTAACCGCTCAGGTCGTCGCCAGCAAGAGCAAGAGGCTTGTAGCGCTCGCGGAGAGCATCGACAATCTGCTGCTCGTGACTCGACACGAAGTCCCCGAACACCTGGGCGTGAAGGTCGGGATGAG
Organism: Actinophytocola sp.; assembly: GCA_009377395.1. Classification (GTDB taxonomy): domain Bacteria; phylum Actinomycetota; class Actinomycetes; order Mycobacteriales; family Pseudonocardiaceae; genus Haloechinothrix_A. Next base: position 823 of record WHUB01000200.1, read on the forward strand.
TGATTGGGCGATATGGCGAGCCCAAGGCTGCGAGAGCATCGTTGAACGCCTCGAAGCTCTGGCCGAGCAGGTCCCGGACCTCGGTGAGGCGTTTGGTCTCCTCGCTCTGCGCCTGGCTCACCAGGGTGGCGTTGACGGTGCGGATGCCGGCACCCCGATCCGTCCCGCGGTGGGCTGACGTCTCCCGGTGGTGTGTGCCGCCGAGGTGCGTCGGTCACGACCGGGTCCAGGCGGCGCCGTCGGGGTAGCGGTGGCGCAGCAGCGAGCCCGGTT
>WHUB01000201.1 GCA_009377395.1 Actinophytocola sp.
GATTCTCCTTCAGGACTGACACAACAGCCCTGCCAGGAATCCTGACGCGCGACACAAACAACACCCGGCCCCGGAGGACTCATCGACAAGGGAACCAAAGGCAAACGCGCACGCAAAGTACCGATCATCGAGGAGATTCGCGACCTCATTCTGCGCCGAGTCGAGCTAGCCGGCGGAGCCGACAACCGGCACGGACGCCTGTTCGTCGGACCTCGCGGGGGCCGGATCACAACGGCCGTGCTCCGAGACGCGACTTCCTGGGACGAAGTAGTGGCCGCGATCGGCTATGAGCATCTGCGACGTCATGATCTCCGGCACACTGGCCTAACCTGGCTCGCCGACGCCGGCGTCAAGGTACACGATCTCCAGAAAATCGCCGGGCATGGCTCAATCACCACAACACAGCGCTACCTCCATCCCGACGACCGATCAATCTCGAACGCTGGGGAGCTTCTTTCGAAGCACCTCTCAGTAACCCGCGCTAGGAAGCTTCGCGCTGTGTGAACCACGAGGACACGTTCTCAGCTTGGGAACCAGACGGAGCCGCGTGGAAACTACGCCTGACCTGGGTTTCCGGTTGGCCGGAGTGTGCACGGAAGTGCCTACGTTGACCGCCGTGTAGGGCACGTAGAGGGCACGCCGCGTTATGAGCTGTCTCCAGTGGTCGGTTCTCGATGTTTCCTAAGGGAAAGGTGTGGAGATGATCTTGATTGCTGCCTACTCATGGAGCAAGTCCGCTTCGTTGATCTGGTACAGCGCTACGATGCCGTGGTTGGACTCGACGTAAGCCCTGACCGGCCCGGTGGGCTTGAGGCTCAGGTCTTCGTTCATCTGTCGAGCGGCCCGCCGGTAGTTGGGTGCGGAGCCGGGGGCGTACAGGCGAAGGCCGTTGTGCGTTGGTGGCTGCGGCGGTTTTCGGAACCGTCGACTGATATGCCCACGCCTCCGCCAGCGGTTTCCTGCATCACAGAGGAGGTTGTTCGTGCTCGTCCTGCGTTCGGTCGTGCTGTTTGCGGTGGCCGCTGTTGCTGAGATCGGCGGGGCTTGGTTGGTCTGGCAAGGGGTTCGGGAGCACCGCGGCTTG
>WHUB01000202.1:0-209 GCA_009377395.1 Actinophytocola sp.
GGAAGATGTGGCCGTACCGGGGGCAGGGGAGCCACGCAACGTCAACGCCGGTGAGAACCGCTAGGACTCCGGGCTGCTCCAGAGCTGCCCGGACGTCGACGTCCACGAGCCGCGCATGGGCAACGTCGCTGCGGACCACGCGCGCGTGGACCATCCCCGGGACGACGACGTCGCTCGCGTAAATAGCGCGGCCCGTGACCTTCTCGCGG
>WHUB01000202.1:219-1083 GCA_009377395.1 Actinophytocola sp.
CCGTGCTGGACGCCCATATCGCCGTCCACGCATTCACCGGCAGCACCTGACGGTCGACGGCGCTCCTCGCCGCTCATGTCCTCGGCCTGTTCAACTCGTCGCGTGCCTGCTCGACGGCGGCGAGGATTGAGGCGTAGCCAGTGCACCGGCATATGTTGCCGTCCATATGGTCGACGATCTGCTCGCGCGACGCCTCCGGTTGCTTCTCTAGTAGTGCCACGGCGCTGAGGACCATGCCCGGGGTGCAAAAGCCGCACTGGAAGGCGAACTGCTCGAGGAACGCCTGCTGCACCGGGTGCAGCTCACCGGACTCTTCCGCGACGCCTTCGATGGTGGTGACGTTGCGACCACGAGCATCGTAGGCGAGGAAGGTGCAGGAGCTGACGGGCTCCCTGTCCAGGAGGACTGTGCAGGCACCGCAGATCTCCTCGTCGCACGACACCTTGGTTCCGGTGAGCCCGAAACGCAGCCGCAGCAGCTCGGCAAGCGAGGTGGAGTACGGCGTCCTGGCGCGCACGCGGCGCCGGTTCAGCGTGGCGACGAACTCGAACGACTGGTCGACATGGTCGTGGAGGGGTTCTTCGTCCACGATGGCCACCCGTTCTCCGTGGGAGGATGTCTGTCGACTGTCAACACTCATCTCGCCGTCCCGCAAAGGTCCCAGGCGATAGCCGTGTAGATGCGGCACGCGTCGGTAAGGGAGTCGATGGCGTGGTACTCGCCCTTGCCGTCCCACTCCGCGACTCGCTCGTCGCCGCTCCCCAATAGTTCGTGGCGTGGTCGCGGAACTCCCGGACGCCAACGTTCTTCAGCTTAGTCATTTGTGACCACCTCGTGGTCACATCATAGCTTGAGGCGAGCGTG
>WHUB01000203.1 GCA_009377395.1 Actinophytocola sp.
GCGGGAGTTGAGGCCCTCCGCGCCGGCGTTGGTGATGCGGTGCGCGAAGTAGGACAGCAACCCCGCCTCGTGGCGCTTGAGCGTCTTCGCCGCTTCGATGATCGGCTTCAGCCGCGAATGAGTGGCCCAGAAGTACCAGCGTTTGAAGTGCTTGGCGCCCCAGCCGCGGCGCTTGTAGGACCAGAAGTGGCGCAGGCTCTCCTTGATTGCCCACGCTCGGGCGGTGCGCAGGTCACCGGCCCGCAGGGCGGCGAAACGGTCCCGGTGACGCTCGGGGAGGTTCTCCGCCGAGTACAGCCACAGGTACTTCGAACCGGCCAGCCGCTTGTCACCGGCCGCGTTCAGCGCCCGGTTCTCGGCCTTGCGTACGGTGTCCACCGCCGTGGTCAGGTACTTCATGATGTGGTACCGGTCGAAGACGATCTTCTCGTCGGGGTTGGTCAGATGCGCCCGGGCCGAGGTGATGTAGGGCTCCCACATGTCCATCGCCACCGCCTCGATCTGCTTGCGCTGTTCGGGCGTGAACTTCTCGAAGTAGCCGTCCAGGCTGGCCTGTCGGCGTTCGTCGGCGACGTACTCCACCGTGCCGGCATCCAGGTCAGAGATCACGGTGATGTAGTCCTGTCCCTTCCCGGCCGCCTTCTCATCGACGCCGACATGGGCCGGGGTGGCCAGCGGTTTCGCGGCCAGGCCGCGGGCCACGGCGCGGTCCATCAGGTGCCACGCCTCGTCCCAGCTGACGCGCAGCAGCCCGGCCGCGGCCGCAACGTCACACTCGGCGAGCACGTCGATCGCCAACCGCTCGAACAGGACAGTGAACCTCGAATGCGGCTCCGCCCACGGCAGCCGCACCTGACGCACCCCGTGCTCCGGGCAGTCCACCCGCGGCGGGCAGGCATGCAGGTAGGTGAGGAACGCGCAGCTGTCCAGATGCCGCCACGCCCGCTCCTCGGAATGGTCGTAGACCGACAGCTCACCCTCGCAGTCCGGGCAGGCGAACCGGGTCCGCTTGGGATGCTCGACCCACACGTCGACCCGGCCATCCGACACCGACAGCTCAACCCTGCCCACCGTCC
>WHUB01000204.1 GCA_009377395.1 Actinophytocola sp.
CACAGTGACTGCCAGCCCGTCAGTCCCATCCCGAGGGCTGCGTCGCGCACCCCGGGCGTGACGGCTTCGATGCCGGCGGCGGTATTGAGCATGATCGGCGGCACCGCGAGCACGATCAGCGCGCCGAGGACCGGCCACAGGCTGAGCGGGCGCCAGAGGAACAGCAGCCCGACCACGCCGACCCACGGCACCGCACTCGCCTGGGTGATGACGATCGTGCACCGCAGGGCCGTCGACCGCGTACGGTCGGAGGAGGCCGCCGACCAGCGCGAGATCCGTGCCTACCGGGAGGACACGTCGTACGACCAGGTGAGCGAGGTGGTCGAGGACCGGTGCAGGCCGAGCGGGTGCACCGGTGCCTCGATTCGCTGACCGACCTGCAGCGCGACTCGGTGCGCCTCGCCTACTACCGCGGGTACACGTATCGCGAAGTGGCCGGGCTCCTCCAGGTGCCGCTGGGAACGGTGAAGACGCGACTGCGGGACGGCCTCATCCGGCTGCGCGACTGCCTGGGGGTGGACTGGTGAACAACAACGACGTCCACGCGCGGGTCGGCGCCTACGTCCTCGACGCTCTGCCGGCCGACGAGCGCGACGAGTTCGAGACGCACCTGCACGCGTGCGACACGTGCAGGCAAGAGGTGCGCAGCCTGACAGAGACCACGGCGCTGCTCGGCGCGGCCGTTCACCGGCCACCGCCGGGGGACCTGCGCGACCGGGTGCTGCGCCGGATCGCGCACACCCGGCAGCTGCCCCCGCCGTCCGGCCTTCGGCGCCGCGGCGATCACCCTGGTGGGCCCGTGGCACCGCGATCGCCGCGGCGGCCTGCCTCGTCGCGACGATCGTGTTCGGGGCCTTCGCCTTCCGCGCACAACAGCGGGCCGACCAGCTCGAGGCACGGCAGCAGCGCATCGAGTCCGTGCTCACTGCACCGGACGTACGGATGGCCAGCACGGAGCAGACCGGTTACGGCACCGGCACGGTGGCGAGCTCGCGCGAGCGCGATCTCGTCCTCTTCACGCTGCGCGACGGCAGGCAGCTGCCGACGGCCAAGACCTACCAGCTCTGGTTCATCG
>WHUB01000205.1 GCA_009377395.1 Actinophytocola sp.
GATCCCGACCGTCCGCGCAAGCCCGCCGAACTGAGCTATCCCATGCGGCTCAAGCCGGTCAAATCCTTCTCGTCCGAGCTGGCGTTCCACGTGGCTGACGACCGCGAGTTCGACGCGCGATGGACGAAATCGCTGCCGGTATCGATCGCCTTGGTCAGCCGTTCGAATACATTATGAGTCACCTCGACCTGCCGCCAGAAGTCAACGAGATCGGCGCACACGCGTGCCTGGCCGAAGAAGCCATGCACGGGCAGCAGGTCGCCACCGAGGGATACGTCCATAATGGAAACGTGGTCGTCTACGGTGCGCTCGACTCACTCAACTATCCGGGCACGCCGTCGTTTCTGCGCCACCAGTACCCGTCGCAGCTGCCCGGCCCGGTGGTGCGGCGGATGCGGGAGGTCTCGATCGCGGTGATCGAGCAGGTCGGGCTCGACAACGTCACCTTCAGCATCGAGTTCTTCTGCGACACCGACAGCGGCGACGTGCGGCTGCTGGAGATCAATCCGCGCCATTCGCAGTCGCATGCCGAGCTGTTCGAATACGTCGACGGCGTGCCGAATCACTACTGCATGCTCAGCGTCGCCCTCGGTCGCGATCCGGGACTTCCGAGCGCACGGGACCCTACGCGGTCGCCGCGAAGTGGTACTACCGCCGGTTCACCGACGCCGTCGTCACCCGGGCACCGACCTCGGACGAGATCGAGGCGCTGCGCGATGACATACCCGGTCTGCTCGTCGACATCAAGGCACCCGAGGGAGCACGGCTTTCTGCCCTGCCGGAACAGGACAGCTACAGCTACGAACTCGCGCACATCTACATCGGGCGCCGACAGCGAAGCCGAACTCGAGCGCAAGTATGACCAGACCATAGCCGCGTTACCGTTCGAGTTTTCCACCGCCGCGTCATGATGGGCGGCCATCGCCGGTCCTGCCGGCGGGGCGCGCGGGTACGGGGTGGTTAACGTCGCAGTCCTGCGGGAACACCGGTGGCGATGGCGAAGCACAGGACTGCCGGTCATGGCGGAGAGGAGAGTGATCGACATGCGCACCGGCCGGGCCTTACAGG
>WHUB01000206.1:0-771 GCA_009377395.1 Actinophytocola sp.
CGACCACCGGCACCCCGAGCGGCATCTGCAGCTGGGTGTGCCAGCCCTTGCCGTCGCGGCAGGTGCCGGAGATCCAGCGGGGCTGCCAGCCCTGCTTGAACGCCTCGTTGAGCGCCTGGATGCCGAGATGGCGCAGCGCGGTCAGGATGGCGCCCTCGTCCGGAATCTGATCGGGCTTCTCCGGCTCGGTGGTTTCGGGGGCGGCCCAGCGGGGCACGTAGCCGTCCTGCGGGCCGAGGTGCCGCAACCCGGCCACCGCCACGACGGTGGCCGCGATGAGCAGGAGTGCGCCGTAGCTGGCGAAAAACCAGTAGGTCCAGGTGATCGCGCTGATCACCCCGGAAATCGGGGTGAGGATCATTCCGGCGTCGCGCTGGCCGATGGCGAGCACGATCCCGAGCATCAGCAGGAGCCCGGTCAGCAGCGCGGCACCGCCCGCCAGGGCCTTGACCAGCGCGAGCGGGGCCTCCTTGATGAGTTGCATGCGGCGCTTGTGGCGGGACTCGCGGGCACGCTCACCGCGCGATTCCAACTCCAAATACAGTTCGGTGTTGCCCTCGGCGCGGGCCTCACGCAGCGCCCGCTCGTAGGCGGAGTTGGTCTTGGCCTCCCACAGCCGCTGCGCGACGATCACCGCGCCCCGACCGACATAGCAAATCTCCCGCAGCCCGGCCTTCCCGCCGGACTTCGCGGCCGGGACCGAGCGCTCGGCCAGCTCACCCCCGGCCTCGGCCATCCGCTCCCTGGCCTCGTACGGAATGATCCGGCGAT
>WHUB01000206.1:781-1066 GCA_009377395.1 Actinophytocola sp.
CGCCCCGCCGAGCGCTCACCCGACCGCTCACCGGCCTGCTCACCCTCGCTTGTCTGATCGGGGGTGTCGTCGACGATCTCCGCGTCGATCACCATGCCATCGCCGCTGCCGTTGACGTCGTCGGTGGTGGCGTGGGGCAGGTAGAACACCTGCCCGTGCTCGTGGGTGTTGTCGTAATCGTGCTTGTGATGGTTCTCGTATGGCGTGTCCATGCTGGTGCGTATCTCCTGTCGAGAATCAGGCGTAGGTTGGCTGGTTGGTGTCGGGCGGCCTCGACGACGCATG
>WHUB01000207.1 GCA_009377395.1 Actinophytocola sp.
GCAGCTTCCCGAGCGAGCGGTCCAACCGCTGGATTCCCGCGTCCGCACTGTCCAGCGCGGTCGGCAGATCCCGCACGGTGTCAGCAATGTCCTGGCTGCGCGCGTCCAGCACGTCCACCGTGCCCCGAAGATCCGTCACGGTCGAGTCAAGTTGTCCCTGTTGCTCGGATAACACCAGGGAGGCGCTCTCCAGGCCACGCACGATATCCGGCAAATCCTTGCGCGGCCGCGTTCCTCGCACGGAGCGCAGCACGTCTGCCGCGGGATCTAGCGTGTCGGGAGCGTCCGCGACGAGCCGGTCCAGCGCGTCGCTACCGCCATTGCCGAGCGTCTTATTCAGCCGGGGAATCGACTTCTTAAGCCCCGCCAACGCGTCCGGCTGCAGCGCGTGGCTGATGTCGTTCAGCTCTACCGGCAGTTCGGTGCGCTCGGCTGGGATCGAACCGGCGAAGGCCACCCGATCACCACCCGGCTTCAGATCGAGGTAGTAGTTGCCGCCGAGCAGGGTCGTCGGCCGGATACTCGCTGACGGCGCCGAACCCAGCTGGTCCACCGCGTCGTCGTCGATCTTCACCGTGACCGTGGCCGTTTTATCCGGCTCCTGCTCCACGGACGTGACCACGCCGACGGGTATTCCCGCCACCTTCACCTTGGACGAGTATGGGAGCAGTCCGTGATTCCCCGTGAACTGAATGTCGAAGCTGGTTCCTGGGGACAGGGTCGTCGTGATCTGAATTTTGACGAACAGAAGCACGCCGGCGATCAGCGCGGTCACGGCGAAGATCACTCCGATGGTGACCGGCGACCGCCACTGGATCCGACCTGTTGCTGTCTTGCTCATTTCTCACCTCCGCCGAACCCGGCTACTCCGCCCCGACTGTCGGTCGCGGCCTCTCCCGGAGCGGGGTAGGGATTTCTCGCGACGAAGGGGTCCTTGACAGCAGGCAACGCTCCGTCCACGGACTCGGAATGGCCCAGAACGTAGAACCGCAGCCAGTGACCAGCGTCGTCGCTGCCTGCCAGCGCGCTTGTGGCGTTGGAGAAGAACATCGAAATCTCTGGGG
>WHUB01000208.1 GCA_009377395.1 Actinophytocola sp.
ACGACGCTGGTACTGCTCATGGCCGTGGACAACCTGGCGGCGATCACGGACACGCTGCGGGCCCACGGCCTCGCCGCCGAGACGCCCGCCGCGTGCGTGGTCGACGGTTGCGCGCCCCAGCAGCGGGTCGTCACCGCGCCGCTCGCCGAGCTCGCCGGCGCCGCCGGTGTCGGCAACCCCGCGGTCGTCGTGATCGGCGACGTCGCGCGGTTCGCGGCGGAACGACCCGCGCCGCGCGCAGACCCGGCCGGTTCCGCGCCGGTGCCCGAGCGAGTGCTCGTGCTCGGCGGTGCACGCTCCGGCAAGTCGGGTACCGCAGAACGGCTGATGGCCGGCCATGAGCGTGTCACGTACGTGGCGACGGGGCCCGCGCCCGGGCCGGACGACCCGGAATGGGCGGAACGCGTGCGGCAGCACCAGAAGCGGCGCCCCACCGGCTGGACGACGGTGGAGACGCGCGACCTGGAGGGCCTGCTCGGCGCGGCGGGGGAGCCGGTGCTCGTCGACTGCCTGGCCACCTGGCTGGCGGGTGTGATGGACGACTGCGCGATCTGGAGCGACCGGCCGGGGGCCGACGCCGCGCTCGCCGCGCGGGTGCACGCGGTCGTCGCGGCCTGGCGCGCGGCCGCCAGGACGGTCGTCGCGGTCAGCAGCGAGGTCGGGTCCGGCGTGGTGCCGGACACCGCGTCCGGTCGCCGCTTCCGCGACGAGCTGGGTGAGCTGAACGCGCGCATCGCGGCGGAGTGCGACCGGGTGTGGCTGTGCACGGCAGGCGTCCCGCGCCGGCTGCGATGAGCGGCGAGCGCGCGGTGCGGCCGTGGCGGGTCGCGCTCACCCTGTTCACGGTGATCCCCATGGCCGGGCGCGCCGGGCTGGACCGTCGCGAGGCGGCACGCGCGCTGCTGTGGCTGCCGGCGGTCGGTGCGCTGCTGGGCGCGGTGGCCGCAGGTGTGCTGCTCGCCGTCCAGGCCGTGGCCGACGGTGCCGCGGGGCGGCTGCTAGCCGCGGTGCTCGCGATCGGGACCGTCGCGGCGCTGACTGGCGCCTTGC
>WHUB01000209.1:0-834 GCA_009377395.1 Actinophytocola sp.
CCATCCCAGCCACACGCCCACCAGCTGCGGGATTCCGACCAGTAACACCAACCAGCCGAGGACGGCACCGACGCTCGCGTACGTAATGGTCGCGCCCGCCGCGATGATGACCGACTGCACTTGCGATGCGCCCACCGCGATCAGCGTGGGGACCCCGAGGACGACCAGAATCGGGACCAGCAATATGGGCCCACCGACACCGAGCATCGCGCCGGTGACGCTGACCCCGAACCCGGTGCCCGCCAGTGTGAGGTGCCGCGTCCAGGTCGCCGCACCGGTGAACCATGCTGTCTGGTGCAGGCCGGCGACCTCGCGGTAGATGATGATCGCACCGAGTATCCCGACGAACGCGGCCAGCAGGTTCCCGAACGCGGCGGCCGGGAGCACCGCGTTGAGACGTGCGCCCAGGGGTGCGCCCGCGAGGCTGCTGGCGCATAACACCAGCACCATTTTTCTGGCCGGAGCCGTGCTGAACTCACCCGAATGCCGATAGACGGCCGTTCCGATGAGCCCGGTCCCGACAAAGGTGGCGCTCGCGGTGCCGGCTACCTCGGCCGGCGTCAACGGCAGCAGCAGGAAGAGCGCGATCGTGACGAAAACGCCGCCGGGCCCCACCGCGCCGATCGCTGCTCCGCCGAGCAGCCCCACTGCCGCGAGTAGCAGACCCAGTTGCGCACTCAGCACGATCGCACTCTCACTCCGCATATTCAGCTGCCGAACGGTGTGGGCGAGGGTCGTTCAGCCTTCGCACTGAACCATCCTCGCCCACACCCGAACCGCTAGGCCGTGTCTCGTGGATCTCGGTCGATGGGATCGGTGATCCAGATCGTTCGG
>WHUB01000209.1:844-1050 GCA_009377395.1 Actinophytocola sp.
GCCCCGGACAATCTGGGCGCCGATACCGCGACCACGGATCCGCGAGGCACGGCCTAGGCGGCTGGGCTCCAGCCGACCATGTCGTAGAACTTGTTCCGTTCCTCCTCCGGCATGGTCACCGAGTGCTCCGGGCCGGGATACACGCCCGCCTTCACCTCATCGCGGTAGGAGCTGAACACGTCCTCGAACACCGGGATGATGTCGAA
>WHUB01000020.1:0-40399 GCA_009377395.1 Actinophytocola sp.
GCTTCAGCGTTCGACTTGCATGTGTTAAGCACGCCGCCAGCGTTCGTCCTGAGCCAGGATCAAACTCTCCAACAATGAACAAATTGAAGAATCCAAAACAGACTCTCAAAACTCAAAAAAACAACCCAACGAGGGTCATTCAAAACATAAAGCTCTACTGGCTTATCACAAAAACACACTGTTGAGTTCTCAAACAACACACACCTGAGCGCCAGTCTTTCCGACTGCCAATCAGGAGTTTGTTTTGCTCCATTTATTTGGGGCCACCAACTCTACCACCCGAGGTGGGAGCTTGTTCGTGACCCCCTCTGTCCGGTATCCGTTCGCTTCGCTTTACCGCGTCGCGCCCGTTTCCCTCTGACGTTGTAAAACATTACACGACGCCGAACACCGCAAAAACAGGGGGGTCCCCTTCTGCGATGTCGCAGGTCAGCGCGGTGTCACTCGGCGTTCGGCAGGAACCGGCGCGCGACGTTCTCCTCCGTCGACGGTCCCGGCTGCCAGTCCGAGATCCACGGCCCGGTCCCCTCGCTCGGGTCGAGCACCCCGGCTTCGAGCCAGATGTAGTCGCCCCGCAGGGTGGCCTTCGCGATCGTGGCGTCGCTGTCGTCGGTGTTGTCCCACAGCTCCCGGAACAGCTGGTCGATCCGCAGCCGCGCCTGCCGACAGAAGGCGTCGGCGAGCTCGTACGCCTTCGCGCCGGCGTCCGGGTCGTCCGACCGCTGCATCTCGGCCCGCACGCAGCTCGCCGACATCGCGAACAGCTCGGTGCCGATGGTGACGATCCGGCCGAGGAACACCTGCTTCTTCTCCAGCCCGGCCTGCCAGCGCGCCATCCCGTAGAACGTGCTGCGCGCCAGCTTGCGCGCGGTGCGCTCGACGAACCGCAGGTGTTTGGCCAGCGTGCCGAACTCGCTGTACGACGTCGGCACCTGGCCCTTGCCGGCGACCAGCTTGGGCAGCCAGGTCGCATAGAAGCCGCTCGCCTTGGCCGCGGCCCGCGCCTTGGCCTTGTTGTCCGCCTCGGGGTCGGCCAGGTCGCCTGCCGCCTGCAGGTGGGCGTCGACCGCCTCGCGCGCGATCATCAGGTGCATGATCTCCGACGAGCCCTCGAAGATCCGGTTGATGCGCAGGTCGCGCACCATCTGCTCGGCGGGGACGGCGCGTTCACCTCGCGCCGCGAGCGACTCGGCCGTCTCGTAGCCACGGCCACCCCGGATCTGCACCAGCTCGTCAGCCACCTTGTAGGCCATCTCGCTGGCGTACAGCTTCGCCAGCGCCGCCTCGATGCGGATGTCGTTACGGCCCTCGTCGGCCATGTGTCCGGAGAGGTCGAGGATGCTCTCCAGCGCGTAGGTCGTCGCGGCCATGAACGAGATCTTCTGGGCGACGGCCTCGTGCTTGCCGACCGGCTTGCCCCACTGCACCCGCTCGTTCGACCACTCGCGGGCGATCTTGAGCGCCCACTTGGCCACCCCGGCACACGAGGCGGGGACCGAGAGACGTCCGGTGTTCAGCGTGCCGAGCACGACCTTGAGGCCCTTGCCCTCGCCGCCGATCACGTTCTCCTTGGGCACCCGCACGTTGTGGAAGCGGGTGACGCCGTTCTCGATGCCGCGCAGGCCCATGAAGCTGTTGCGGCGCTCCACGGTGATGCCGGGCGAGTCGGCCTCGACGATGAACGCCGTGACGCCGCCGGGGTGCCCGTCGCTCTTGGGCACTCGTGCGGCGACGACCAGCAGCTCCGCGACGACACCGTTGGTCGTCCACAGCTTGACGCCGTTGAGCTCGTACGCCTGGCCGTCCTCGGTCGGCGTCGCGGTGGAGGCGAGCCGGGCGGGATCGGAGCCGACGTCCGGTTCGGTGAGCAGGAACGCGCTGATGGCGCCCTTGGCGCAGCGCGGCAGGAAGCGCTGCTTCTGCTCCTCGGACCCGGCGAGTTTGAGCGGTTCCGGCACGCCGATCGACTGGTGCGCCGACAGCAGCACGCCCAGCGTCGGGTGCACCGAGCCGACCAGCATCAGCGCCTGGTTGTAGGCGACCTGCGTCAGGCCGAGGCCGCCGTAGTCGCGGGGGATCTTGATGCCGAAGCAGCCGAGCTCGGCGAGTCCCTTGACGTAGTCGTCCGGGATCCTGGCCTCGCGTTCGATCACCGCGCCGTCGAGCGTCTCGCAGTACCGGCGCAGCTCGGCGAGGAACGACTGGGCACGGTCCTCGTCATCCGGATCGGGCCTCGGATGGGGGTGAACCAGGTCCAGCCGGAAGTGCCCCAGGTAGAGCTCCTTGGCGAAGGACGGTCTCGCCCAGCCGGTCTCCCTGGCTTCCTCGGCGAACTGCCTGGCTTCCTTTTCGGTGACCTTGACCTGCTCGACCATCGGGTCCTCCTCGTCGACGGACCGGGTGAGGCGTGCTCTTTGACGAAGGTTACCCGGAGGTAGCATGTCGCAAAACCCCGAGCGCTACTCCATTCGGAGATTCGCCCGGTTGTCAGGGGGCCTGGTTCGCAGCGCAACCCGGTCAGGTGACCCGCACACCGCCGAGGTTGCGCTTGCCGCGCCGGACGACGAGCCAGCGGTCATGCAGCAGGTCGTCGCGTGACGGCTGCCAGGTGTCGTCGGAGACTTTGGCGTTGTTGACGTACGCGCCGCCTTCCTTGACCACGCGGCGGGCGGCGCCCTTGCTCTCCACCAGCTCGGCGGCGAGCAGCAGGTCGATGATGGTGGGGGCGTCGGTGAGGCGGACCTCGCCGCTCGGCACCTCGGCCATCGCCGCGTCGAGTGTCGCCGCCTCGAGCCCGGCGAGCTCGCCCTTGCCGAACAACGCCTGGCTGGCGGCGACGACCTGCTCGGTCTGTGCCTTGCCGTGCACCAGCGTGGTGAGGTCCTCGGCCAGCTTGCGCTGCCCGGCCCGCAGGAACGGCTTCTCCTCGGTGAGCTGTGCCAGCTCGGCGATCTCCTCCTGGCCGAGGAAGGTGAACATCTTGAGGTAGCGCACGACGTCGGCGTCCGCGACGTTGAGGAAGTACTGGTACCACGCGTAGGGCGTCGTCATTTCGGGGTCGAGCCACAGACTGCCGCCGCCGGTCGACTTGCCGAACTTGCGGCCGTCGGTGTCGGTCACCAGCGGCGTGGTCAGCGCGTGCACGCTCGCGCCGTCGACCTTGCGGATGTAGTCGACGCCGCCGACGATGTTGCCCCACTGGTCGGAGCCGCCGATCTGCAGCGAGGTGCCGTACTGGCGATGGAGCTGCAGGTAGTCGAACGACTGCAACAGCAGGTAGCTGAACTCGGTGTAGGACATGCCGTCGCCCTCGAGCCGCCTGCGCACGGTCTCGCGGGCGAGCATCACGTTGATCGAGAAGTGCTTGCCGACGTCACGCAGGAAGTCGAGGGCCGAGACGTCGGCGAACCAGTTCAGGTTGTTCTCCATGATCGCGGCCGTCGCCGGGTCCGCGTTGTCGCCGAAGTCGACGAACTTCTCCAGCTGCACGCCGATGCGCTCCAGCCGCTGCGCGACGACGTCACGGCTGACCAGGCTGCGCTCGCCGACGTCGCGGGGGTCGCCGATCTGACCGGTCGCCCCGCCCGCGAGCACCACCGGCCGGTGCCCGGCCCGCTGGAACCGCGACAGCGTCAGCAGCTGCACCAGGTTTCCGGCGTGCAGGCTCTCCGCCGTGGGGTCGAAACCGGCATAGAGCGTGAGCGTGCCCGCGTCGAGATCTTTGCGCAGCGCGTCGAGATCGGTGGACTGCGCGATCAGCCCGCGCCAGGACAGCTCGTCAAGGATGTGCTCACTCACGGGGTTCATCTTCCCAGTCGGGGTTGACCTGGTCGTCGGTGACCTCCGTGCTAGACACATCGCCATGGCAAGTCTTCAGCGGCGGGTGACGGACGCGGCCGACGATGTGCTACGCGAGCAGCGCTACGTCGCGTTCACCGATGTCCTCGCGCGGCTCGGCTGGGTGCACCCGGTCAACATCGAGGCGTGGCGCAAGGGGCGGCGCCGCGAGCTGGAGTCGTTACTGCCGGTGCCCGGGGAGCGGGTGGTGCGGGCCTGCGAGCTGCTGACGGCGTGGGCGCGAGAGCGTGGCCTGCGCCCGGAGGAGATCGAGTACGTCGCGGGGACGCGCGATCGACGTCCGCTCCGGTTCTTCGCGGACACGACGGCGGACGAGGAGCGCGCGCTCCGCACGCACTGGTTCGCGGCGGACGCCGAGCGCGAGAAGGTCGTCGGGAAGCAGCGCAAGGCACCGGACCTGGTGGCCGTCATGCCGACGCGGGAGTGGGAGTGCGCCGGTTGCGGCGATACCGGGGACTTCCTCGTGATGGACGACGACGAGCCGTTGTGCCTCGACTGCGCGGACATGGGGCATCTGATCTTCCTGCCGTCCGGTGACGCGGCGCTGACCCGGCGCGCGAAGAAGGCCAGCGGGCTGTCGGCCGTGGTCATCCGGTGGGCTCGGGCGCGGAAGCGGTACGAGCGGCAGGGAATTGTGGTCGAGGAAGCCGCGCTGCAAAGGGCGGAGGAGCAGTGTCTCGCGGACGCCGAGGCGCGTGAGCGGCGGCGCGAGCGGGATCGGGAACGGCGCGAGCACGAGGACGTCGAGTTCCAGGCGACGCTGGCCGCCGAGATCCGGCGGCTGTTCCCTGGCTGTCCGGCCGAGCGGGCCGAGTCGATCGCGCAACACGCGACGACGCGCGGCAGCGGCCGGGTGGGTCGCTCCGCCGCCGGTCGAGCGCTGGACGAGCATGCCGTGACACTCGCCGTGGTGGCATCGGTACGGCATGCCGACACGGAGTACGACGCGCTGCTGATGTCGGGAGTGCCCCGGGAGGAAGCCCGGGAGCGAGTGACCGCCGACATCGACCGGGTGCTGGAGGCGTGGCGAGGGGTTTGATCAAAGCAAACCGTGGGCGCGCACGAAGCTGCCGAACTCGGCGCCGGTGCAGGGCAGCCGCATGTTCGTCGCGCGCAGCGTGTCGATGAGAGTGCTCGCGCTGACCTCGGTCAGCTTGCCGTTCCGGCAGGCGCCCGCGAGCAGCCACACCGTGCCATGCACGTCGATGCCGTGTGCTCGGCCTACCCGCACCGCGTCACGGTCGTCGGTGATCACGGTTCCGCCGCACTGCTCGGCAGCGGCGAACACGCTGGCCTCGCCCAGGTTTCGGTCTCCCATTCCCATCCGGCGCGCCCACTTCGCGAAGCTCACCAGTGCCTCCGCTGATTCGAGCGGGATGATGTCGAGCCACGAGAGGTCGAGAGCGTCGGCGAGTGCCGGGTACTGCGCTGTCCCCTGACGCAGCTCGTGTTTGACGACCTCGGTCGTGCCGCACCGCTCGGCGATCACCAGGTCGGACAGGACGTCGAGCCGATCAGCGCGGGCGAAGTGAGACAGGACCGTCGTGTCGAACAGCAGCGTTGGGCGCTGGATGTTCGACTCGCTCATGGAGCGAGGCCGGAGTCGTCCCGCGCTGGTAGGTCGTCCATCGTGATCTGTCCGTGCATAAGCTCGACCGCTCGCTCGGACGTGATCAGGTCATTGCTCCAGGCCCTCATGACCGCGTGCGCGTAACCGGGCGGGACGGTCACGGATTCGAGGTCCATCTGCGGGGTCCAGCCGAGCGCTTCCATGAACTCGGCGCGTGTCGGGTTGGCCGCCCGCAGCCGACGCGCGGTCGGGACATCCAGCAGTCCAGCGGACTCCGCCTGCCGGACCGCCATGGACCAGGACGTCCGATACCTCGCGGCGACTCCGATCAGCCACGTCCGATGGTCGGTGTCCTCGCCTGGGAACCGCTGAACGAGAACTTCGCCGGGCAACAGCAACTCGGACGCGAACGCGTCGATGACCTTCTCGCGGTCCTCGCGTGAGGTGGCGACGCCCAGGTCGGTCGAGTACTCGTCCCCGAGTACGAGATGTCCCAGCTCGTGCGCGGCGGTCGCCCTGCGCCGACCGGGATCGGACATGCGGCTGACCACGGCGACGGCCAGGTCGCCGTCCACCAGTGAGGCGCCCTCGCCCGGCAGGTCGGCGATCAGCACGAGCTGTCCGGCCTGTTCACATACCGCCATGACGGTGTCGATCGGGCCGAGGGGGTTTCCGATCTTGGAGCGGAGCCACCGGGCGGCGGCACGTGCCGCCTCCTGGTTCTTGACCGGACTCTTGTAAAGCATGGGCCGGGCGGGATGGAGGAGACCCGTCTCGACCAGTTGGCACACGTCCTCGCGCCATTGCAGCAGCTTCGCCTCTAGCCGGTAGGCGTCCTGCGCCGCATCGGTCTGTGCTTCCTCGGCGAGCTGCGCACGCCGGGAGAGCACTAGCGGGCGGTCTTCGAGGAACTGCTCCATCGGCACGCCGAGCGTCGTGCTCAACCGAGCCAGCTCGAGCGCATCGACTCGGCGGGCACCCGTTTCGATCTTGACGAGCATCGTGCGGTCGAGCCCCACCTCACGGGCAAGGACGGTCTGCGACATGCCAGCCGCTTGCCGACAGTCGCGGACCCGCTCGCCGATCTCAGCCCACGCCACGCCCTCTATAGTTTGTGCGATTTTCGCACATGTCAAGTCAGGTGCGCCGCCGCTGGCGCTTCTCGTGGCGGCGGTAGGTCGAGACGGCACGTGATCCGTCCAGCCAGAACCGCCACGGGGCGTCCTTCGCGTCCGCGACGCCGACCCTCGGACCGCTGCGGATGTGTTCGGCCGCCACCGGCTCCGAGCCGTAGAGACGCACCGCCGACTCCGGGTCGGTGAGGTCCACTCCGTTGTGCTCACGCGCCAGCCCCAGCGCCGACGCCAGCCGCGCGGGCCCGCGCGCGAGGTCATGGTGGTTGCGGGCAGCGGGTCTCCGCTGCTGGGCCAGCTCGACACCCGAGGTGATCTCGCCCGCCCGCAGCAGCACCGCGCCGGGCACGCCGTCGGTCAGACAGACCACGTTGGCGCAGAAGTGCATGCCGTAGACGAAGTAGACGTACAGGTGCCCGGCAGGCCCCCACATGACGCGGTTGCGCGTCGTCCTGCCCCGGTACGAGTGCGACGCGGGATCGTCCAAACCCCGGTACGCCTCGACCTCCACGATCCGGGCGGCCACGATGCCCTCCGGCGTCGTCGCCTCCAGCGTGCAGCCGAGCAGCCGAGCGGACGCGTCAACCGGCTCGATCGCCAGCTCGGCGCGCGGCATCAGGGCGGTGGTGGCATCACGGTACGACGACACCAGGCGAGGATACGTCTTCGTCAGCGCACCGCCGCTACTGCCCGCTCCACGCCCGGGCGTCGGCCACCCGCTGCTCCACTCGTGCGAGCTGCTCCGCCACCCGCGTGGGCGCGGTGCCGCCGTGGGCGTCGCGGGACGCGATCGACCCCGCCACGGTCAGCACCTCCCGCACCGCAGGCGTCAGCTCCGGGTTGATCCCGGCCAGCTCGTCGTCGGTCAGCTCGTCCAGCCCGACATCGCGCGACTCGGCCACCCGCACGCACTCCCCCGCCGCCTCGTGCGCGACGCGGAACGGCACGCCCTGGCGCACCAGCCACTCCGCGATGTCGGTGGCCAGCGTGAACCCGGCGGGCGCCAGCTCTGCCAGCCGTTCGGTGTGGAACGTCAGCGTGCCCAACATCCCGGCGATCGCCGGCAACAGCAGCTCGAGCTGCGCGACGGAGTCGAAGACCGGTTCCTTGTCCTCCTGCAGGTCCCGGTTGTATGCGAGCGGCTGCGCCTTCAGCGTCGCCAGCAGCCCGGTGAGGTTGCCGATCAGCTTGCCCGACTTGCCCCGGGTCAGCTCGGCGACGTCGGGGTTCTTCTTCTGCGGCATGATCGAGCTGCCGGTCGCCCACGCGTCGTCCAGCGTCACGTAGCCGAACTCGGCGGTGTTCCAGATGATGACCTCTTCCGCGAGCCGCGACAGGTTCACCCCGAGCATCGCCACCACGAACCCGAACTCCGCCGCGAAGTCGCGCGACGCCGTGCCGTCGATCGAGTTGTCGACCGCCGCGCCGAAGCCCAGCTCGGCCGCCACCGCCTCCGGGTCGAGCCCCAGCGAGGACCCGGCCAGCGCCCCCGAGCCGTACGGCGACTCGTCGGTGCGGGCGTCCCAGTCGCGCAGCCTGCTCACGTCGCGCAACATCGCCTGCGCGTGCGCCAGCAAGTGGTGCGCGAGCAGCACCGGCTGCGCGTGCTGCATGTGGGTGCGGCCGGGCATCACGGCGTCCGGATGTGCCTTGGCCTGAGCCACCAGCGCGTCGACGACGTCGAGCGTGCCGGCGGCAACCCGCCGCGCCGCGTCCCGCAGCCACATCCGGAACTGCGCCGCCACCTGGTCGTTGCGGGACCGGCCAGCGCGCAGCTTGCCGCCGAGCTCCTGCCCGGCCCGCTCCAGCAGACCGCGTTCCAGCGCGGTGTGCACGTCCTCGTCGGCGATGGTCGGCGTGAACTCCCCCGACGCGACGTCGTCTTCGAGCGTGTCCAGCGCCGCCAGCATCCGACTCAGCTCGTCCGCCGTGAGCAGGCCCGCCTTGTGCAGCACGCGGGCGTGCGCGCGCGAGCCTGCGATGTCGTAGGGCGCCAGCCGCCAGTCGAAGTGCGTGGACGCGCTGAGCCGGGCCATCGCCTCAGCGGGGCCGCTGGCGAACCGGCCGCCCCATAGCTGCACCGGGTTGCCTTCATCTGTGGTCATCAGTCCGTCCCGTACTCCATCGCGGCCTCGTCGAGGGACGTCTGCGCATCGCGCGATGCCTCCGGATTGGCCGTGATCCGGTCCGCGCCGCCCGCGGGCAGCTCGCCGAAGAGCGTGCCGTGCTCGACGAGGACCTGGCCCTGGTCGATCGGCTGGTCGGCGTAGAACTCGAGCTTGTGGCGCGAGTCGGCGATGTCGAGGTTGCGCATGGTCAGCTGCCCGATCCGGTCGATGGGACCGAACGCGGCGCCCTCGACCCGCTCCATCGAGAGCCGCTCCGGGTGGTACGAGAAGTTGGTGCCGTCGGTGGCCAGGATCGTGTAGTCCTCGCCGCGCCGCAGTCGCAGCGTCACCTCGCCGGTGACCAGTGAGGCGATCCAGCGCTGGATCGCCTCACGCGCCATCAGCGCCTGCGGGTCGAGCCAGCGACCCTCGTAGAGCAGCCGGCCGAGCTTCCTGCCCTCGTTGTGGTAGTTGGCGATGGTGTCCTCGTTGTGGATCGCGTTGATCAGCCGCTCATAGGTGATCCACAGCAGCGCCATGCCGGGCGCCTCGTAGATGCCGCGCGACTTGGCCTCGATGATCCGGTTCTCGATCTGGTCGGACATGCCGAGGCCGTGACGACCGCCGATGACATTCGCCTCCATCACCAGGGCCACCGGATCGTCGTAGGTCTTGCCGTTGATCGCCACCGGACGGCCTGCCTCGAACCGGACGGTGACGTCCTCGGGCGCGATCTCCACCGCGGGGTCCCAGAACCGCACGCCCATGATCGGCTCGACCGTCTCCAGCGAGACGTCGAGGTGCTCCAGCGTCTTGGCCTCGTGCGTGGCGCCCCAGATGTTGGCGTCGGTGGAGTACGCCTTCTCCGCCGGGTCGCGGTACGGCAGGCCGTGCTCGGTCAGCCACTCGCTCATCTCCTGCCGGCCGCCGAGTTCGCGCACGAAGTCCGGGTCCAGCCACGGCTTGTAGATGCGCAGCTCGGGGTTGGTCAGCAGCCCGTACCGGTAGAACCGCTCGATGTCGTTGCCCTTGAACGTCGAGCCGTCGCCCCAGATGTCGACGCCGTCGGACTGCATCGCGCGCACCAGCATCGTGCCGGTGACGGCGCGGCCGATCGGTGTGGTGTTGAAGTAGGCGCGGCCGCCGGAGCGAATGTGGAAGGCGCCGCAGGCCAGTGCCGCCAGGCCTTCCTCGACGAGCTGCGGCTTGCAGTCCACGATGCGGGCGATCTCCGCGCCGTAGTCCTTCGCGCGGCTGGGCACGCCGTCGATGTCGGACTCGTCGTACTGCCCGATGTCGGCGGTGTAGGCGCACGGCACCGCACCCTTGTCGCGCATCCAGGCCGCGGCCACGGAGGTGTCGAGACCGCCGGAGAAGGCGATGCCGACACGCTCTCCCTTCGGCAGGGACATCAGAACCTTGCTCAATTTCCTCTTCCTTCGCTCTCGTGGGTATGGCCGTCGGCCAGTTCGGTGAGCAGGCGGGCCAGCGCATCGCCGCCGGTCGGTTCGCGGGCGATCACCAGGACCGTATCGTCGCCCGCGATGGTGCCGAGCACCTCGGCGAGCGCGGCCCGGTCGAGCGCGCTGGCCAGGAACTGCGCCGCGCCGGGCGGGGTGCGCAGCACGGTGGTGTTGGCCGAGCCCTCCGCCGACACCAGCAGCTCGGCCAGCAGCCGGGACAGCCGCGACGTGCCACCCTGCACGCCCTTGACCGGGCTGCCGTCCTCCGGGATGACGTACACCGGCGCGCCGCCGTCGGCCGCCCGCAGTTTGACGGCGCCGAGCTCGTCGAGGTCCCGCGACAGCGTCGCCTGAGTGACCTCGACGCCTTCCGCCGCGAGGATCTTGGCGAGCTCGGTCTGGCTCCGGATGCCCCGGGTGGAGACCAGCTCGATGATCCGCGCCTGCCGCCCTGCTCTGGTCATCGGCGCAGCAGCCACACCAGCAGGGCTTTCTGGGCGTGCAGCCGGTTCTCCGCCTCGTCCCAGACCGCGCTGGCGGGGCCGTCGATCACCTCGTCGGTGATCTCCCAGCCCCGGTGGGCGGGCAGGTCGTGCAGCACGATGGTGTCGTCCTTGCCGGTCTTGGCCAGCAGCTCGGTGTTGACCTGGAACGGCCGGAACGGGCCCACCCGGTCCTTGCCGTCGTTCTCCTGCCCCATCGACGTCCAGGAGTCGGTGGTGACGACGTCGGCGCCGTCGACGGCCTCCTGCGGGTCGCTGAACACGCCGACCGAGCCGCCGGTCTCGGCCGCCCGCGCCGCCACCAGGTCGAGCACCCACGGCAGCGGCTGGAAGCCGTCCGGGGAGGCGATCCGCACGTGCAGGCCTGCGGTGACGCCGCCGAGCAGCAGCGAGTGCGCCATGTTGTTGGCGCCGTCGCCGAGGTAGGTCAGCGTCAGCCCGGACAGCGTGCCCTTGCGTTCCCGGATGGTCTGCAGGTCGGCGAGCACCTGGCAGGGGTGGAACTCGTCGGTGAGCGCGTTGACCACCGGCACGGTCGCGGCCGCGGCGAAGTGGTTCATCCGCTCCTGCGCGAACGTCCGCCACACCACGCCGTCGACGTAGCGGGACAACACCCGAGCGGTGTCCTCGATGGTCTCCTCCCTGCCGAGCTGCATGGCACGTCCGTCGACGACGATGGCGTGCCCGCCGAGCTGGGCGATGCCCACCTCGAACGAGAACCGGGTGCGGGTGGAGTTCTTCTCGAAGATCACCGCCACCGGCCGGGGGCCGTCGAGCGTCCGAGTGCCGTACGGGTCCTTCTTGACCGCGTCGGCGAGGTCGAGCACCTCGCCCTGTTCGGCGGGGCTCAGGTCGTCGTCGCGCAGGAAATGCCGTGGCATGTCAGGCCTCCAGTCCGGCATCGAGGGCGGCGGGCAGCGCGCCGAGGACGTCCGCGATCTGCTGCTCGGTGATGATGAACGGCGGGGCGAGGCGGATCGTGTCCGGCTTCACCGGGTTGACGAGGTATCCGGCGCGCTGCGCCGCCGTGGCGACCGCTGGCGCGACCGGCTTGGTCAGGCCGATGCCCAGCAGCAACCCGCTTCCCTTGACCTCGGACACCAGCGGATGGTCCAGCTTCTCCAGCCCGGCGGCGAGGTCCTTGCCCAGCGTTGCGACGCGGTCGAGCAGGCCCTGCTCGCGGATCGTGGCGATCACCGCGAGTCCGGCGGCGCACGCGATCGGGTTGCCGCCGAAGGTGGTGCCGTGCTGGCCGGGTCGCAGCAGTTCGCCCGCCTGCCCGACGCCGATCACCGCGCCCAGCGGCAGCCCGCCGCCGAGGCCCTTGGCGAGCGTGACGACGTCCGGGGTGATTCCGGCCTGCTGGAAGGCGAACCAGCTGCCGAGCCTGCCGATGCCGGTCTGCACCTCGTCGAGCACCAGCATTGCGCCCGCTTCAGACGTGATCTCCCGTGCGGCGCGCAGGTAGCCGTCCGGTGCGGGCACCACGCCGCCCTCGCCGAGCACGGGTTCGACGAACACCGCGGCCGTGTCACCGTCCACAGCGGACTCCAGCGCGGCGACGTCGCCGAACGGCACATGCGTGACGCCGGGCAGCAGCGGCTCGAACGGCTCGCGCTTGGCGGGCTGTCCGGTGACGGCGAGCGCGCCCATGGTGCGGCCGTGGAAGCCGCCGTCGCAGGCCACGATCTTCGACTTCCCGGTGAGCCGGGTCAGCTTGATCGCCGTCTCCACGGCCTCCGCGCCGGAGTTGCAGAACAGCACCTTGCCGCTGAGCCCGGCGATGTCGAGCAGCGTCTCGGCCAGCTCGACCCCGACCGGGTTGATGTAGAGGTTCGAGGTGTGCCCGAGGGTGCCGACCTGCTCCGACACCGCTCGCACCACCGCCGGGTGGGCGTGGCCGAGCGCGTTCACCGCGATGCCGCCGACCAGGTCGAGGTAGGCCGAGCCGTCGGCGTCGAAGACCGTCGCGCCCTCGCCCCGCACCAGTTCGAGCGCGGGCGTGCCGTAATTGTCCATCATCACGGCCTGCCACCGCTGCTGCGCCGTCGTCATGACCGCTCCTTCTCCGGCAGCACCATCGTGCCGACCCCGCTCGACGTGAAGACTTCCAGCAGCACCGAGTGCGCGAGCCTGCCGTCGATCACGTGCGCCCGGCCGACGCCGCCGCGCACCGCGTGCAGGCACGCCTCCATCTTCGGGATCATGCCGCTCGCCAGGCCGGGCAGCATCTCCTCCAGCCGGTCGGCCCGCACCTTGTCGATCAGCGAGGACCGGTCCGGCCAGTTGGCGTAGAGCCCTTCGACGTCGGTGAGCACGACCAGCTTCTCCGCACCGAGCGCGGCCGCCAGCGCGCCCGCCGCGGTGTCGGCGTTGACGTTGTGCACCACGCCGTTCGCGTCGGGGGCCACAGTGGACACCACCGGGATCCGGCCCGCGTTGACGATGTCAAGCACAGCGTCCGGGTTCACACTGGTGACCTCGCCGACGAGTCCGATGTCGACCTGCTCGCCGTCCACAGTGGCCTGCTTGCGGGTGGCGGTGAACAGATGCGCGTCCTCGCCGGAGATGCCGACGGCGTAGGGGCCGTTGGCATTGATGAGCCCGACCAGTTCGCGGCTGACTTGGCCGGTGAGCACCATGCGGACGACGTCCATCGTCTCCGGCGTCGTCACCCGCAGCCCGCCGGTGAACTCGCCGTCGATGCCGAGCCGGTCCAGCATGGCCGAGATCTGCGGGCCACCGCCGTGCACGACGACCGGGCGGATACCAGCGAGCCGCAGGAACACCATGTCCTGCGCGAAAGCCTGCTTGAGCTCGTCGTCGACCATGGCGTTGCCGCCGTACTTGATCACGACGGTGGCGCCGTGGAACCGTTGCAGCCACGGCAGTGCCTCGATGAGCACCTCGGCCTTCTGTGCCGCCGTCGCCAGCCGGAGGTCGGCGGGAATGGTCTGCTCGCTGGGGGTCATGACATCTCCAGCTCTGTGACCTTCGCCCGCGCCGCCGGCAAGGTCACACTGTATCGGCGAAATGTTGCGGTGGGCTTGGCGGTCCGGGTATCGGTCACTCGGGCAGGGGCTTCGCCCCCACCCGCGCTGGACCGAAGGCGGCGTGACCGCCCTCGGAGGACCACCCACTCGCAAGCTCGCGGGCGGCCCGCCTCGGCCAGTCGGCGAAGTTCCCCACCGCTCATGACGAGTACGCGCTGTTCTCTTCGACGTAGCCGTGGGAGAGGTCGGTGGTGTAGATCGTTGCCTCGTGCCCCTCGTCGCCGACCGTGATCGCGATCTCGATGTGCGGCCCGCTCAGGTCCACAGTGGAGCGATCCTCCGCAGGGGCGCCATCGGCGATCAGCGCGACGTCGTTGATCGTGATGGACAGCCGTTGCGGGTCCACCCGCGCGTCGCTGCGCCCGACGGCCATCGCGATCCGGCCCCAGTTCGGGTCCGAGCCGAACAGCGCGGTCTTGACCAGGTTGTCCTCGGCGACGGTGCGCCCGATCCGCACCGCGTCGCCCTCGCTGGCCGCGCCGGTGATGGTGATGTCGACCAGCTTCGTGACGCCCTCGGAGTCGGCCTGCAACTGCCGCACCAGGCTCAGCGAGACGTCGCGGAGCTGGCCGATGAACTCGTCGAGCGAGGGCGTGACGCCGCTCGCGCCGGAGGCGAGCAGCAGCACGGTGTCGTTGGTGGAGGTGCCACCGTCGACGTCGAGCCGGTCGAAGGTGGCCTTGGTCGCCTCCCGCAGCGCGGTGTCCAGCAGGTCTCCGCTGAGCACCGCGTCGGTGGTGATCACCGACAGCATGGTGGCGAGGTTGGGCGCGAGCATCCCGGCGCCCTTGGCGAGGCCGCCGATGCGCCAGCCGTCCGGGTGGCCGGCGCTGGCCTGCTTGGGGGTGGAGTCGGTGGTCATCACGGCGGTGGCGGCGTGCAGCGCGGACTCTGGATCGCTGGACAGCGCGGCGGTGGCGGCGTCGACGCCGGGCAACAGCACGTCCATCGGCAGCCGCTCGCCGATCAGGCCGGTGGAGCACACCGCGACCTCGATCGCGCCGACCTCGCTGTCCTCAGTGGACAGCGCCTCGGCGACCTTCTCGGCGGTGGCGTGGGTGTCCTGAAAGCCCTCGGGGCCGGTGGCGGCGTTGGCGCCGCCGGAGTTGAGCACCACCGCGCGCAGCGTGCGCTCCTTCAGCACCTGCTGCGACCACAGCACCGGCGCGGCCTTGACGACGTTGCGGGTGAACACCCCGGCCGCGTCCTGGTTCGGGCCGTCGTTGACGACCAGCGCGAGATCGAGCCCGCTGGCCTTGATGCCTGCGGCGATGCCGGACGCGCGGAACCCGGCGGGCACGGTGACGCCGCTGTCGGTGGACACGCCGTCGACGGCGATCGGCTCGACGTTCGTAGTCACGTCGGTCACGGTGCGACTCCTGTCATGGGTAGCCCGGCGGTCTCCGGCAGGCCGAGCGCGAGGTTCATGCACTGCACCGCGCCGCCCGCGGTGCCCTTGGTGAGGTTGTCGATGGCGGCGATGACGACCAGCCGATGGGTGTCGGTGTCGACGGCGACCTGCATGATGACGTTGTTCGAGCCGACCGTCGCCGCCGTCGTCGGCCACGAGCCCTCGGGCAGCACGTGCACGAACGGCTCGTCGGCGTAGGTCTTGGCGTAGATCGCGCGGACGGCGTCGGCGTCGAGGTCGGCGGTGAGCGGGGCGCTCGCGGTGGTGAGGATGCCACGCGGCATCGGCGCGAGCACCGGCGTGAACGACACCGAGACCCGCTGGCCCGCGGCGCGGCTGAGGTTCTGGGTGAACTCCGGCGTGTGACGGTGTGCGCCGCCGACGCCGTAGGCGCTGACCGAGCCCATCACCTCGGCGCCGAGCAGGTGCGGCTTGAGCGCCTTGCCCGCCCCGGAGCTGCCGGTGACCGACACGACGGTGACCTCCGGCTCGATCAGGCCGGTGTGCAGCGCGGGGGCGACGGCGAGCGTGCCGCCGGTCGGGTAGCAGCCGGGGACGGCGACCCGGCGGACGTCGCGCAGCGCCGCGCGCTGGGTGTCGCCACCGGGCAGCGGTAGCTCCGGCAGGCCGTACGGCCAGGCGCCCGCGTGGCCGCCGCCGTACCAGCGCTGCCAGGCGTCGGCGTCGGTGAGCCGGTGATCGGCACCGAGGTCGACGACCAGGGTGTCGTCACCGAGCTGCGCGGCGAGCTCGGCGCTGTGGCCATGCGGCAGCGCGAGAAACACCACGTCGTGGCCCGTCAGGACGTCCGCCGTGGTGTCGGCGAGCACGCGATCAGCGAGCGGCGCGAGGTGCGGGTGGTGCTGCCCGAGGGGCGTGCCCGCGTTTCCGCCCGCGGTGAGCGTGCCGATGCGGACCTCGGGGTGGGTGAGCAGCAGGCGCAGCAGCTCGCCCCCGGCGTATCCGCTTGCTCCGGCAACAGCGACCGTGACCGTCATACGAATGATTATGCACGCTCATGCAAAGCCACTCAAATTGTTTTTGACGCCGGTCACATCAGGGTGTCGCGAATGCCGAACTCGCAGGCGTGAACGCAGCACACGACGGCCTGAACGTGGGACACGACGCGGAGCGCCGCGCCCGAACCTCAGCCCCGGAGGGTGGCGCCGTAGCTTTCGTGGGCGGCGGCGACGGCCGCGTCGCGGACCTCGGTGGCTTCCTCGTTGGTAAGGGTGCGGTCGGGGTCGCGGACCCGCAGCTTGAACGCCAGCGACCGCTTGCCCTCACCGACCTGCTCGCCGGTGTAGACGTCGAACAGCGCCACGTCCTCCAGCAGCTCGCCGCCACCGCGCCGCAGCGCAGCGGCGAGATCCGCCGCGGGCACCAGGTCGTCCACGACCAGCGCGACGTCGAGCAGCACCGGCGGGTACGGCGACACCGACGGCCTCGGCCGCCGCTCCGCGACCGGGACCGCGTCCAGGTCCAGCTCCATCGCGACGGTCCGCTTCGGCAGCCCGAGCGCCTCGACGACCTTCGGGTGCAGCTCCCCGGCGAACCCGACGACCTGCTCCCCCGCGTCGAGCCGGGCGCACCGGCCGGGGTGCCAGGGCAGCTCGTCGGCGGCCGAGATCGTCAGCTCGACACCGGACGCCGCCGCGACGGTGCGGGCGGCCTCGATCGCGTCGGCCCACCCGGCCTGTTCCCCGGCGCCCCACCAGCCGGCGCGCCTGCGCTGCCCGGTCAGCACCACCGCGACATGCAGCGGCTGCGCGGGCACCGCCGCCTCCAGCGTGGCGACCTTCGCGTCGGACGGCCGGTCGGCGACGCCGGGATCGGGCACGGCGGGCGCGTTCGCGTTCGGCTGCACGACCTGCCCGATGTGGTACAGCGACAGGTCCTTGAACCCACGCGAGACGTTGCGCTGCAGCGTCTCCAGCAGGCCCGGCAGCAGCATCGTGGCCAGCTCGTTCTTGTCGGCCTCGAGCGGGTTGAGCACCTTCGAGGTCGTCCGGCGCGGGTCGTCGTCTGCCAGCCCGAAGGCGTCCCACACCGAGCCGGGCACGAACGGGAACGGCAGCACCTCGACGTAACCGGCCTCGGCCAGCGCCCGGGACACCGCCCGGCGCCTGCGCTGCGCCGGGGTCAGCCCCGACCCTGCGGGCGCGACCGGCAACGTCGACGGGATGCTGTCGTAGCCCTCCAGCCGCAGCACCTCCTCGACCAGGTCGGCGGACTGCACCAGGTCGGCGCGCCAGCTCGGCGGCTCGGCGAGCACCAGCGCGGTGCCGTCGTCGGCGGTGTCGATGCTGACCTTGCAGCCGATCTGCGTCAGCCTGCGCACGGTGACGCCCCGCTCGTAGCGCACGCCGGCGGTGCGGTCCGGCAGCGAGATCGGCATCGAGATCGCGCGCATCGGCTTCACGCCGCCCTCGTCGGTGCGGCCGCCCTCCACGGTGCCCGCGCCGTAGTCCCGCAGCAGCCGCGCCGCGAGGTCCACCGCGACCGCGCACACGGCCGGGTCGGTGTAGCGCTCGAACCGCTTGGCGGCCTCGGAGAACAGCTTGTGCCTGCGTGCGGTCCTGCTGATCGAGGCCGGGTCCCAGTGCGCCGCCTCGAGCAGCACGTCGGTGCTGTCCGGCGTGATCTCGGTGCTGGCGCCACCCATGGTGCCCGCGAGCGAGATGACGCCCGAGTCGTCGCAGATCACGATGTCGTCGGGGTCGAGCTCGCGCTCCACGTCGTCCAGCGTGGTCAGCTTCTCGGCCTGCTCGGCGCGCCGCACCACCAGCTCGCCCTTGACGCTGCCGGTGTCGAAGGCGTGCAGCGGCTGGCCCAGCTCCAGCATCACGTAGTTGGTGACGTCGACCGCCAGCGAGATCGACCGGATCCCGGCAAGCATCAGCCTGCGCCGCATCCACCACGGCGACGGCGCGGACGCGTCCAGCCCGGTGACCCGGCGCAGCACGAACCGGTCGCAGCCGTCCGGGTCGGCGATGCTGACCGGCCAGGCGTCGCCGTCGGTCGATTCGACCTCGCGCGCGCCGGGGTCGGCGAACCCCAGATCGAGGGCACAGGACAGCTCCCGGGCGAGCCCACGCACCGACAGCGCGTAGCCGCGATCCGGGGTCGGCGCGAGGTCGAGCACGGTGTCGTCCAGGCCGAGGCCCTCGCGGGCGTCCTCGCCAGGGGTCGCGCTGTCGCGCGGCAGCACCAGAATGCCGGTGTGGTCCTCGCCGAGGCCCAGCTCCCGGGCCGAGCAGATCATGCCCTCGCTGACATGGCCGTAGGTCTTGCGCGCCGAGATGGCGAAATCGCCGGGCAGCACCGCGCCGGGCAGCGCCACCACCACGAGGTCGCCCTCGGCGAAGTTGGTCGCGCCGCAGACGATGCCGCGGGTCGGCGTCTGACCCTCGGTGCTGATCGGCTCGATGTCGCCGACCTCGACGCGGCAGTACCGGATCGGCTTCTTGAAGTCGGTCAGCTCCTCGATCGAGGCGACCATGCCGACGACGAGCGGGCCGGTGACCGGGCCGAGCTCGGCGACGTCCTCGACCTCGACGCCCACCCGGACCAGCGCGTCCACCAGGTCGCTCGGGCCGAGGTCCTCGCCGACGTCGAGGTGCTCGGTCAGCCAGCTGACGGGAACTCTCATGACGCCTCCACGCCGAACGGGGTGGTGAAGCGGACATCGCCCTCGACCATGTCGCGCATGTCCGGGATGCCGTTGCGGAACTGCAGCGTGCGCTCCAGTCCCATGCCGAACGCGAAGCCGGAGTACACCTCGGGGTCGACGCCGCAGGCCCGCAGCACGTTCGGGTTGACCATGCCGCAGCCGCCCCACTCGACCCAGCCGGGGCCGCCCTTCTTCTCCTCGAACCAGACGTCCACCTCGGCGGACGGCTCGGTGAACGGGAAGAAGTGCGGCCGCAACCGGGTCTCGGACTTCTCGCCGAACATCGCCCGCGCGAAGGCGTCGAGCGTGCCCTTGAGGTGCGCCATCGTGATGCCCTTGTCCACTGCCAGTCCCTCCACCTGGTGGAACACCGGGGTGTGGGTGGAGTCGAGCTCGTCGGTGCGGTAGGTGCGGCCCGGGCACACCACGTACACCGGCGGCGCGCGGTGCAGCAGCGTCCGCGCCTGCACCGGCGAGGTGTGGGTGCGCAGCACCAGCCGGGAGCCGTCCGGCTCGATGTAGAAGGTGTCCTGCATCTGCCGCGCCGGATGGTCCTTGCCGAAGTTCAGCGCGTCGAAGTTGAACCACTCGGCCTCGAGCTCGGGGCCCTCGGCGACCTCGTAGCCCATGCCGACGAAGACGTCGGAGATCCGCTCGGCCAGCGTGGTCATCGGATGCCGCGCGCCCCGGGGCACCCGGTCCCAGGGCAGCGTGACGTCGACGGCCTCCTCGGCGAGCACCCGCTCGTCCCGCTCGGCCTGCAACGCGGCCTTGCGCTCGTCGAAGGCGGTCTGGATCGCGGTGCGCGCCTCGTTGACCCGCTTGCCCGCGTCGGCCTTCTCCTCCTTCGGCAACGACCCGATCTCGCGCCGTGCCAGCAGCACCGGGGCCTGGTCACCGAGGTGCGCGGGCTTGACGGCGGCGAGCTGGTCGAGATCGGCCGCCGCCGCGAACGCGGCCTTGGCCTCGTCGACCGCCGTGGTAAGCGCGTCCGGCGTCAGCACCGCCTGTGTGTCGTCCGCTTTCGACATCGTGCTGTCTCACGACTCCTTGCGTGCCCGGTTCTTCCCCTGTGATCGTGCCGCATCATCGGTGACCCTCTGCGACCGGCCCCGCTCCGCTCGGTACGCGCGTGCGCTGGCGTAGAGGCAGACGGCCGCCGCCGTGGCGAGGTTGAGGCTTTCCGCCTCCCCGTAGATCGGCACGCGGATCGCGCCATCGGCGGCCGCCATGTCCTCGGCCGCCAGCCCGTGTGCCTCGTTGCCGAACACCCACGCGGTCGGTTCCGCCAAGTCCGTGGCGGTGTCGAGGTCCTCGGTCGCCGCGCCGTCGGCGGCGACGACCCGCAGGCCGTGCGCGCGACACGCGTCGTAGACCGCGCTCACGTCGTTCTCGCGCGCCAGCGGCAGATGGAAGACGCTGCCGGTCGAGGCCCGCACACACTTGCCATTGTGGGCGTCGACAGCGTCGCCCGCGAACACCACCACGTCGGCGCCCGCAGCGTCGGCGACCCGGATCACGGTGCCGGCGTTGCCCGGGTCGGCGATCCCCGCCAGCACGACGACCAGCCGGGGCGTGCCGCGCAGCGCGTCGGCGAGCGGGACGTCGAGCAGCTCGCAAACGGCGACGATGCCTTGCGGCGTCACGGTTTCCGACAGCAGCTCGGCCGCCCCGGCGTCGATCTCGGAGATCGTTACCCCGGCTTCGGTGGCGGTGCCGACCAGCTCGGGGTGACGCCGCGCGGCCGCGTCGGTGACGAACAGCTCGTGCACCCGCTGCGGCGTCCGCAGCGCCTCGCGCACCGCCTGGGTGCCCTCGGCGAGGAACCGGCCCGCCCGCTGCCTGCCGCCGCGCGTCGTCAGCTTGCGAGCGGCGACGACCCGGGGTGTCCGATGGGTGAACACCCCGGGTCGTCGAGTCACGGACTCGCTCAGGCCGACTTCTTGGCGTCCTGCGCGGGCACGTTCTGCTTGGCGAGCTCGGCGAGCGCGCTGAACGCGGCCTCGTCGGTCACGGCGAGCTCGGCGAGGATCTTCCGGTCGACCTCGACACCGGCGGCCTTCAGGCCCTGGATGAACCGGTTGTAAGTGATGCCGTTGGCCCTGGCCGCCGCGTTGATGCGGGTGATCCAGAGCTGCCGGAAGTCGCCCTTACGGGCCCGGCGGTCCCGGTATGCGTAGTTGAGCGAGTGGAGGTTCTGCTCCTTGGCCTTGCGGTACAGCCGCGAACGCTGACCGCGGTAGCCGCTGGCCAGTTCGAGTGTTGCGCGACGCTTCTTCTGGGCGTTCACCGCCCGCTTGACGCGTGCCACGGGTCCATCCTGTCGATTCGGGGGGCGCCAGGGCCCCGGGTGTACAACTGTCGGCGGTCGGCTTCCGGCTCAGCGGCCGAGCAGCCGCTTGAGCTTCTTCACGTCACCGTCGGCGACGTCGGTCGTGCCCTCGAGCCTGCGGGTGACGCGGCTCGACTTCTTCTCGAGCAGGTGCCTGCGGCCTGCCTTCTGGCGACGGAGCTTGCCGGTGCCAGTCCGCTTGATGCGCTTGGCGGTGCCGCTGTGCGTCTTCTGCTTGGGCATCGCTGCCCCTCCTTACGGTGTCCGTCTGCAACGGGCGGGCGGCTCGCGCAGGCCGAGATCGACCATCCGGTCGTCCCGTGAGGACTCACCGGTGCGCGAACGTCATCGGCCGAAGGAGGCTTACTTGCCTGCCTTCGCCTTGGTTTTGGTGTTCTTGTGCGGCGCGAGAACCATGATCATGTTCCGGCCGTCCTGCTTCGGGGCGGACTCGATCGACCCGAGGTCGGCGACGTCGTCGGCCAGCCGCCGCAGCAGCCGGAAGCCCAGTTCGGGCCGGGACTGCTCCCGGCCACGGAACATGATCGTCACCTTGACCTTGTTGCCCGCGCTGAGGAAGCGGGCCACGTGGCCCTTCTTCGTCTCGTAGTCGTGCGGGTCGATCTTCGGCCGGAGCTTCTGCTCCTTGATCACGGTCTGCTGTTGGTTGCGGCGCGACTCACGGGCCTTCTGGGCGCTCTCGTACTTGAACTTGCCGAAGTCCATGAGCTTGGCCACGGGTGGACGTGCCTGCGGGGCGACCTCGACGAGGTCTAGGTCCGCTTCCTGCGCCAGCCGCAGGGCGTCCTCGATACGGACGATCCCGACCTGTTCGCCGTTCGGCCCGACGAGCCGAACCTCGGGAACGCGAATGCGCTCATTGATGCGCGTGTCGGAGCTGATGGGGCCTCCTATGGTCTGTGTCCTCTTCGTCTGTGTGACCCGGTGCCCCAAATGCGTCGAGCCCCTGCTGTCGATGACAACTGGGGCCCGCTTTCCGATCGGCGCCCGCCAACGGCGGGACACCTTCGCCGACGGCAGGACGCCGACGGCGAGACCGGACCCGGCCACCGGGTGGTGACTCAGGTGGGAGCGGGGCTCCACTTGCTCACCCCGATCGCTCGGGGCTGGTCGCTCATGGAAGGGTACCAGACGTGCAGGACAACGATTCATCCTCGCCCGGATATTCCGAGGCGGACTCCAGGGATCTGGGCACGATCCCGAGTGTCGAAGTGATCAGCCGGGCGGCGGTCATGCTGCTGTCCGCGTCCGCCGAGCGGCTCGGGCTCGCCGACGAGGACCCGGACGCGAGCCCCCACCGCGACCTGGACGAGGCCAGGCGGCTCATCACCGCGCTCGCGGGCCTGGTGACGGCGTCGGCGGAGTACCTCGGGGCGCACGCCGGTCCGCTGCGCGACGGCTTGCAGTCGGTGCAGCGGGCGTTCCGGGAGGCGTCGGCAGTGCCGGACGCTCCCGGCATGGGCCCCGGCGAGAAGTACACCGGACCAGTTCACTGATTCCGTCCAGCCGCCCAGCAGTACACCGTCTCGGGCCTGCCGACCTGACCGTACTGCGGCCGCCGTTCGGCCAGCCCGTTGTCCGCCAGGTACTCGAGGTAGCGCCGCGCGGTCACCCGGGCGACCCCGACCCGGCCGGCCGCCGTTCCCGCCGACATCCCGTCCGCTGACTCCCGCAGCGCCTTGCTGATCGACTCCAGCGTGGCCGGGCTCATCCCCTTCGGCGCGAGGGTCTCGACGGTGCGCAGCGAGCCCAGCACCCGGTCCACGTCGGCCTGCTCGGCCACCTCCCCCGCGGCCCGCAGGTTCTCCCGGAACTGGGCGTAGCTCTCCAGCTTCGCGCGCAGCGAGGCGAACGTGAACGGCTTGAGCAGGTACTGGACCACGCCCGCGGAGACCGCCTGTTTCACCACGTCCAGATCGCGCGCCGAGGTCACCGCGATCACGTCCACCGTCCGGCCAGCCGCCCGGAGCGCACGGCAGAGCGCGAGGCCGTGGGTGTCGGGCAGGTAGAAGTCCAGCAGGATCAGCTCGACCGGCGTCCGCTCGACGAACCGCATGGCCTCGGCCCCCGAGTGGACGACGCCGGCGACCGCGAAGCCGGGGACGCGCTCGACATAGCTG
Organism: Actinophytocola sp.; assembly: GCA_009377395.1. Classification (GTDB taxonomy): domain Bacteria; phylum Actinomycetota; class Actinomycetes; order Mycobacteriales; family Pseudonocardiaceae; genus Haloechinothrix_A. The sequence continues at coordinate 23,246 of WHUB01000020.1, forward strand.
CGGTGCGCGTCCGCCGCGATCGGCTCGTCCTCGACGACCAGGACCGTGATCATGCCGGCGCTCCTTCCCGCGAACGAAATGACCATAACCGTGACCGGTGTGGGTGACGCAGCGGATAGTCCGCGTAATTAACCACACCGAAACGACTCAGGAGGCAATGATGCCCAGCGAGCGGGCCTCGGCCGGGGGCGTACAGGCGCCCCGGCGTGGCGGCCGGATCCATTACCTGTATCTCGCGGTGGTCGCCGCGATCTTCCTCGGCATCATCACCGGATTCGCGTTTCCGGACTTCGCCGTCGGGCTCGAGCCCATCGGTGAGGGCTTCGTCAACCTCATCAAGATGATGATCAGCCCGATCATCTTCTGCACGATCGTGCTCGGCATCGGCTCCGTGGCCAGGGCCGCGCAGGTCGGCAAGGTCGGGTTCATCGCCCTGGGCTACTTCCTGACGATGTCGACCATCGCGCTGGGCATCGGCCTGTTCGTCGGCAACGTGCTGAACCCGGGCGAGGGCATGCGGATCTCCCCGGCCGACGCCGCCGAGGCGAAGGCAGAGGCCGCCGAGGGGGCGACAGGCACCACGGACTTCCTGCTCAGCATCATTCCGGAAACGCTGGTCGGGGCGTTCACCGAGGACACCGTGCTGCCGACGCTGCTGGTGGCGCTGCTCGCCGGGTTCGCGCTGCAGAAGATGGGCCCGGCCGGTGAGCCGATCCGCCGCGGCATCGAGCAGATCCAGAAGCTGGTGTTCCGGATCCTCGCCATGATCATGTGGGCCGCGCCCGTCGGCGCCTTCGGCGCGATCGCCGCGGTCGTCGGCGACACCGGGTGGGAGGCCCTCAAGAGCTTGGCCGTGATCATGCTCGGCTTCTACGCCACCTGCGTGGTGTTCGTGTTCATCGTGCTGGCGGCGGTGCTCTGGATCGGCGCCAGGGTGAACCTGTTCAGCCTGCTGCGCTACCTCGGCCGGGAGTTCCTGCTGATCCTGTCGACCTCGTCGTCGGAGTCGGCGCTGCCCCGGCTGATCGCGAAGATGGAGCACCTCGGCGTGAGCAGGCCGGTCGTCGGGATCACGGTGCCGACCGGGTACTCGTTCAACCTCGACGGCACGGCGATCTACCTGACCATGGCGACGCTGTTCATCGCGACCGCGCAGGGCAGTCCGCTCGGCCTCGGCGAGCAGATCTCGCTGCTGGTGTTCATGATCATCGCGTCGAAGGGCGCGGCGGGGGTGACCGGCGCCGGACTGGCCACGCTGGCGGGCGGCCTGCAGGCGCACCGGCCTGACCTGGTCGACGGCGTCGGGTTCATCGTCGGCATCGACCGGTTCATGTCCGAGGCACGGGCGCTGACCAACTTCGCGGGCAACGCCGTCGCCACCGTGCTGATCGGCTCGTGGACCAAGGAGTTCGACCGCGAGCAGGCGGAGCGCGTGTTCGCCGGCCGGGACCCGTTCAACGAGGACACCCTCATCGACGACCATGCGTCCGAGAACGAGGGGGCGGAACGGCCGAAGGAACTGGCAGGCGCGACCACGTCCTGACCGGCCGTCGCCGTCACCTGGCCTGACCCCGACTCAGGCCAGGTGACGGCGCAGCCCGCGCTGGCCGCGCCGCATCATCGCGCCGTGGTTGGCTCGCAGCGCCGGACGCAGCAGCGGCTCGAACGGCAGCAGCGATCGCTTGCACAGCATCACGTCCTGCTCGATCCGCACCACCGTGACGCCACCGTCCTCGACGACGCGCGCGCGGCAGTAGCCCTCCAGGTCGCCGGACATCGCCACCCGCATCCGTCCGGTCGCCGGATCCTCGTCCGCACGCTTGAGCCGCAGCCGCAACGCCACCGGCAGCACCGCACGGACCAGGACGTCACCGGAGTCCCCGTCGATCCGCCGGACGTCGCGCACATCGCGCCACCACGCCGGGTAGCTCTCGATGTCGATCAGCGCGGCGAACACCCGCTCGGCACGCGCGGCCACCCGCCACTCGTTTCGGAACCGATAGCCGGCGGCGGACATCGCGGCTAACCCAGCACGGGCTTCAGGTACTGACCGGTGAAGCTCTCCGGCACGGCGGCGACGTCCTCGGGCGTGCCCTCGGCGACGACGGTGCCGCCGCCGGAGCCGCCGCCCGGCCCCAGGTCGATGATCCAGTCCGACGTCTTGATCACGTCGAGGTTGTGCTCGATCACCATCACCGTGTTGCCCTTGTCCACCAGCCCGTTGATGACGCCGAGCAGCTTGCGGATGTCCTCGAAGTGCAGCCCCGTGGTCGGCTCGTCGAGCACGTACACCGTCTTGCCGGTCGACCGCTTCTGCATCTCGATCTTGATAGTGCCGTCGCCGGCGCACGCCTCACAGCGTCCGCCCTTGACGTTGAACGAGAACCGGCCCGGCTGGTAGCCGCGCACCTTCGCCTCGGTGGTGGCGGCGAACAGCTTGCGCACGTGGTCCCACACGCCGGTGTAGGTGGCGGGGTTGGAGCGCGGCGTCCGGCCGATCGGCGACTGGTCGACGCGCACCAGCTTGTCCACCAGGTCGAGTCCGCGGACCCGGGTGTGCCTGCCCGGCACTTGCCTGGCGTTGTTGAGCTTGTTCGCCAGCACGGTCGCCAGGATGTCGTTGACCAAAGTGGACTTCCCGGACCCGGACACGCCGGTGATCGAGATCAGGCAGCCGAGCGGGAACGAGACGTCGAGGTTGCGCAGGTTGTGCTCACGTGCGCCGACCACCGTCACCTTGCGTTTGCGGTCGACCGGCCGTCGCACCGCGGGCACGCCGATCTCCTCGCGCCGCGCCAGGTAGTCGCCGGTCAGCGACTTGCGGTTGGTGAGCAGCTTCTTGTACGGCCCGCTGTGCACGATCTTGCCGCCGTGCTCGCCCGCGCCGGGGCCGATGTCGACCACCCAGTCGCTCGCCTTGATGGTGTCCTCGTCGTGCTCGACGACGATGAGCGTGTTGCCCAGGTCGCGCAGCCTGCTCAACGTCTCGATGAGCCGGTGGTTGTCACGCTGGTGCAGCCCGATGGACGGCTCGTCGAGCACGTACAGCACGCCGACCAGCCCGGACCCGATCTGCGTCGCGAGCCGGATGCGCTGCGCCTCGCCGCCGGAGAGCGTGCCCGCGCCGCGGTCGAGCGAGAGGTAGTCGAGGCCGACGTCGAGCAGGAAGTGCAGCCGCGCCTGGATCTCCTTGAGCACCGCGCCCGCGATCATCGCCTCGCGCTCGCCGAGCACGAGCCCGTCGAGGAACTCCGACGCCTCCGAGACGGAGTACGCGCACACCTCGGCGATGGACCGCGCGCCCTTGCTGGCGTTCTCCATGGTGACGGCGAGGATCTCCGGCTTGAGCCTGCTGCCCTGACAGGCCGGGCAGGGCACCTCGCGCATGTAGCCCTCGTAGCGCTCCCGCATGTACTCGGACTCGGTCTGCTCCCGCCTGCGCTCGAGGAACGGGATGACGCCCTCGAAGTTGGCGTAGTAGGAGCGCTGCCTGCCGTACCGGTTGCGGTAGCGGACGTGGACCTGCTCGCCGACGCCGTGCAGCACCGCCTTCTGCACCTTCGCGGGCAGCCTGCGCCACGGCGTATCCATGCGGAAGCCGATGGTCTCGGCCAGCGACGCCAGCAGCCGCTGGAAGTACTCCGCCGACTGCCCGCCTGCCCACGGCGCGATCGCGCCCTCCGCCAGCGACACCTCGTCGTCCGGCACGACCAGCTCCGGGTCGACCTCCTTGCGCACGCCGATGCCGGTGCATTCCGGGCAGGCGCCATAGGGCGAGTTGAACGAGAACGACCTCGGCTCCAGGTCCTCGACGGCGAGCGCATGCCCGTTGGGGCAGGCCAGGTTCTCGGAGAAACCCCGGACGCGGTGTGGATCGTGCTCCGGCAGGTCGACGAAGTCCAGCTCGACGAGGCCGTCAGCCAGCCGCAGCGCGGTCTCGACGGAGTCGGTGAGCCGCTGCTTGGCGCTCGCCTTGACGGTCAGCCGGTCAACGACGACGCCGATGTCGTGCTTCTCCTGCTTCTTCAGCTTGGGCGGATCGGTCAGCGAGTGCACGGTGCCGTCGACCCGCACCCGGGAGTAGCCCTGCTGTTGCAGGTTCGCGAACAGGTCGACGTACTCGCCCTTGCGGCCGCGGACGACCGGCGCGATCACCTGGAACCGGGTGCGCTCCTCCATGTCGAGCACCTGGTCGACGATCTGCTGCGGCGTCTGCTTGCTGATCGGCTCACCGCACTGCGGGCAGTGCGGCTTACCCGCGCGGGCGTAGAGCAGCCGCAGGTAGTCGTAGACCTCGGTGATGGTGCCGACGGTGGAGCGCGGGTTGCGGGAGGTCGACTTCTGGTCGATCGAGACGGCGGGCGAGAGTCCTTCGATGAAGTCGACGTCCGGCTTGTCCATCTGGCCGAGGAACTGGCGCGCGTAGGCCGACAGCGACTCGACGTACCGGCGCTGCCCCTCCGCGAAGATCGTGTCGAACGCCAGGCTGGACTTGCCGGAGCCGGACAGGCCGGTGAACACGATCAAGCTGTTGCGGGGCAGGTCGATGTCGACGCTGCGCAGGTTGTGTTCGCGGGCACCACGTACGACAAGACGGTCGGACACCGAAGGGTCCCTTCACTGGCAATTCGGGCAGCGAGCGCGGCTGGAGACAGCCGCCGTTCCCATGCTAAAGCCGACCCCCGACAGGTTCGGGCGCGCGTTCCGGTTCCGGCCCCCGCGCGCGTTCCGGAGGCCGGGTGAGCGCCCGGTACGCCGGACGTTCGACGAACACGGTCAGCGCCCATCCGGCCAGCACCGCCGCCCCGGTCACGATGATCAGCCGGGGCCAGCCGGGCACGGCGGCGTCGGACAGCACCCGCGCCAGCACGAAGCCGAGCTGCTGGTGGACCAGGTAGACGCCGTAGCTGATGCCCGCCAACCACACGATCGGACGACGCAGGGCGCGCAGCACCGGGTTGTCCCACTCCGGGCCGCGGGCGGCCGCCGCGATCAGCCCGAGCATCACCGCGAAGCCCACCGCCGCCGCGACCGGCTCGGGCGCCTTGCTCGCATGCAGCGCCACGCCGACCGCGCCCAGCCCGGCCAGTTCGACGTGGCCGATCTCCTGTCGCGACCACAGCCAGATGGCGATGCCGAGACCGAACAGATAGGTGTGTCCGATGCCGGTGCCCGACTCGAACGTGCCGATCTCGAAGGCCAGTGACGCCGGCAGCCGGGACAGCGGCAGCAGCGCGACCGGAACGAACACGAGGACGCGGGCGAGGGTCCGCAGCCGGGCGCCGCGCAGCCGGTGCCGCCACAGGATCGCCGCCGCGACGAACGCGCTCACCTGGACCGGCAGCGTCCAGTGCGCCCAGTCGAGGAACTCCACCTCCGGGCTCCACGGCTGCACCAGTGTGAGGTTCCCCAGCAGGTCGGCGGGGGTCGGCAGGTACCAGAGCGCGTGCTCGGCGTCGGACGTCGCGTAGGGCGTGCCGAACAGCACGCCGATCAACCCGTGCCGCACCTGCCAGCCGTTGAAGCCGAGCACGGCGACCCGGCAGGCGACGTAGGTGACGACGACGACGGCGAGGTAGGCGGGCAGCAGCCGGGCGAGACGTCGTCGCAGCCAGCGGCCCGGCTCGTCACGGCGGATGGTGACGCAGGCGAAGAACGCCGAGATCACCAGCAGCACCGAGGCACCCATGCGCAGCGTGAACTCGACGGGATACGGGTCGATGCCCGGCATGACCGCGGGCCCGACGAAGGTGATGTGTCCCAGCATCACGGCGAACACCGCGACGACCCGGATCAGATCCCAGTTGATCTTTCGGTCGGTCCCGGCACGCGCTGCCACCCGAAGGTATTCGGTTCTGGCCACGCGTCCCCAATCTCCGTGCTGCGACGGGCACACAGTACGAGACCGACGATCCGGGTGATCACGGCGCACCGCGTAACGTGATGCCAGCCGCACCTGGGCGTTCCGGCCCTCGCGTCGATAGGGTGGGGGCCGTGCGAGTACTCGATACCTACACCGGACATGTCGCGCCGGGCGGTGACGCCGAGCGGCGCACGCTCGACGCGCTGACGATCACGAAGCTGTCCGTCGGGCCGATGGACAACAACGCCTACCTGCTGACCTGCCGGAACAGCGGTGAGGCGCTGCTCATCGACGCGGCCAACGAGCCGGAGCGGATCTCGGAGCTGATCGGCTACGGCGACGACCGGCCCGCGCTGCGCACCATCGTCACCACCCACCAGCACCCCGACCACTGGCAGGCGCTCGGCGCCGTCGCCGGATCGTACGGCGTCAACACCGCCGCCCATCCCGACGACGCGGGCCCGCTGCCGGTGCCGCCCGACATCCTGCTCGAGCACGGCGACACCATCAAGGTCGGTGAGTGCCAGCTCGAGGTGATCCACCTGCGCGGCCACACGCCCGGCTCGATCGCCCTGCTCTACCGCGACCCGAACGGCCGCCCGCACCTGTTCACCGGCGACTCGCTGTTCCCCGGCGGCATCGGCAAGACGACGACGCCCGAGGCGTTCGCATCGCTCATCGACGATGTCGAGCAGCGGGTGTTCGGCACGCTGCCGGACGAGACGTGGTTCTACCCCGGGCACGGCGACGACTCCACGCTCGGCGAGGAGCGGCCGAAGGTCGGCGAGTGGCGCGAACGCGGCTGGTGAGCTGACGGGCGTCAGCCGTCGATGCCGATGGCGCCGCGCACCGACCGCAGCACCCGGCCGGCCCGCTCGCGGGCCTTCGCCGCACCCTCGGCCAGGTACTTGTCGAGGTCGCTGCCGGGCTCCATCAGCTCGGTGTAGCGCTCGCGCAGCGGCGCCAGCTCGGCGTTGAGCACCTCGAACAGCTGGTTCTTCAGCTCGCCCCAGCCGACGCCACCAGCCTCCAGCCGCTTGCGGGTGTCGGCGATGACCTCCGGCGTCGCGAAGTGCTCCAGGATCTGGAACACCGTCGAGCTGTCCGGGTCTTTGGGCTCCTCGACCGGCGTGCTGTCGGTCGGGATGCGCCGCACCAGCTTCTTGAGCTGGTTCTCCGGCAGGAACAGCGGCAGCGTGTTGTCGTACGACTTGCTCATCTTGCGGCCGTCGATGCCGGGCACGGTGTGCGCGGTGTCGGCCTCGGGAATGATCGCCTCCGGGATCGTGAACCGGTACGACGAGCCGTACAGGTGGTTGAAGCTGCCGGCGATGTCAGCCGCGTACTCGACGTGCTGTAGCTGGTCCCGGCCGACCGGCACGACGTCGGACTCCATCATCAGGATGTCGACGGCCATCAGCACCGGGTAGTTGTACAGCCCCATGTTGATGCCGAAGTCCGGCTCCTCGCCCGCCTCGACGTTGCGGTCACGCGCGGCCTTGTAGGCGTGCGCCCGGTTCATCAGACCCTTACCGGTGACACACGACATGATCCAGGTCAGCTCGAAGATCTCGGGGACGTCCGACTGCCGGTAGAAGATCGTCCGGTCAGGGTCGAGGCCCGCTGCCATCCATGCCGCGGCGACCGCCCGCGTGTAGTGCCGGAACGCGGCGGGGTCGCGCTCGCTCGTCAGCGCGTGGTAGTCGGCGATGAAGTAGATCGAGTCGTACTCCTCGGCCAACTTCAGCGCGGGCCGGATCGCACCGATCAGGTTGCCGAGGTGCGGTTCGCCGGTCGGCTTGATACCGGTCAGGGAGACCTTCGTCGCTGGCTGTGGCATGCGGATCATCCTACTGACCGGCACCCGCGATTTCGCCGCCATATCCCGCCTCGCGCAGGTCGTGCGCGGTCAGCGCTGCCGAGAGCACCCGCATGCCCTCGGCGTCGGCCGGGTCGAGCCCGGTGACCTCCGCGATCCGGCGCATCCGGTACGCCAGCGTGTTCGGATGGACGTGCAGCTCGGCTCCGGTTGTCCTTAGCCTCGATCACCGCCCGCAAGGTCGTCAGCAGCTCGTGCCGCGACCGCAGCGGAGCCAGTCGCTGCACCAGCCGGTCGTTGGCGACACCCGGCCGCGCCAGCTGAACCTCCAGCACCAGGTCGTCGAGCAGGTACAGCCCCGGCAGACGTGCCAGCCGCAACGCGACGAACAGCACCCGCGCGCCTCCTGCGCCGCGTCCGGCACCGCGCTGACGGAGTGCGCCACCGCGGCCGACGCCACCATGGGCGCGCCGACGATCCCTGCCAACTCGCCCAGGAAACACCGCAGCGTGGCCAGCACGCTCGCCGACTCCCCCGCCGTCGCGGGGATGAGCGCCGTGCCGCCGCGCTCGTCGAGCACCGTCAGCACCGTGGTGTCGAACCGGTCGTCGAAGGCGCCCCAGATGCGGCGTCGCCGCACCAGCGTCGAGCGCGCCGTGCCGGGCGGCGACGGCCGCGCGACATGCCACGCGCACACCACATAGCCTGCCGCGACGCGCATTCCCGCCGGTGACTCCAGTTCCTCGGCCGGCTCGCCCGCGAGCAGGGCGGCCGTCAGGTCTCGCCGCGCCTGCCCCACCTCGCTGTGCAGCTGGTCCCGCTCCTCGGGCCGAGGTGATCTCCGACTTCAAGGCGGCGGGATACCAGACGAGCGAGCTGCACGCGTGGAACTACGACTCGCATCAGTCGAACCGGACGACGGCGCAGCAGTTCGCCGGGTACGTCGACCAGGTGCGCGCCGCGACCGGGGCCGCCGAGGTGGACGTCGTCACCCACTCCATGGGTGGTCTCAGCACCCGCTGGTATGTGAAGTTCCTCGATGGCTCCGGCTCCGTCAACGACTGGGTGTCGCTCGCCGGCCCGAACCATGGCACCGACTCGGCGTGGGGCTGCTTCGACCCGTCCTGCGCCGATATGCGGCCCGGCTCGGACTTCCTCACCACGCTCAACGCGGGCGACGAGACGCCGCCGGGCGGGGACTACGGCACCTGGTGGTCCTCGTCGACGGCGTGATCTCCCCGGCCGACAGCACGGTGCTGAGCGGCGCGAACAACACCCGCACGGGCTGCATCGGGCACAGTGAGTTCCGGACCAACGACGCGGTCTCGCAGCAGGTGCGGGCCTTCGTGGCGGCGTCGTAGTCGCCCGGTCGTGGGTATCCTGCCTGGCATGTCTGAAGCGAAGGCGGCCGAGCTCGCCGCGAAATGCCACCGTGCCCTTGACCCGCTGCACTCGTTGATCTACTTCGCGCCCGAGGCCGACGAGAAGCTCTCCGAGATCGGCCTGCGCCCCGGCCGGATGACCTACTTCGCCAGCCGGTCCGCCCCGATGGGACCGGTCGGCGCCGCCATGGTCACCGCGACGTTCTACAACTTCAACCCCGACCTGGTCGCGCGGCACATCCCGAGGGCGTGGGGGCTGGCCTCGCCCGAGGCGATCCTCGCCACCCGGCTCGAGGTCGCCGACGCCGCGCTGCGCAGGCTGCTCGGTGACGCCGTCGACTCACCGGAGGTCGCCGAGGCGGCGGAGCTGGCGCGGGAGGCGGCGCTGGCGTGCACGCCGCAGGGCAGGCCGCTGTACGCCGCGCACGCCGAGCTGGACTGGCCGGAGGAGCCGAATCTGGTGCTGTGGCACGCGATCACGCTGCTGCGGGAGTACCGGGGCGACGCCCACATCGCCGCGCTGACCCTGCACGGGCTCGATGGGCTGTCCGCGCTCATCAGCCACTGCGCGACCGGGCGGGGCTTCACCGAGGCCGCGGCCAAGGCGACCCGGGGCTGGTCCGACGAGCAGTGGTCGGCCGGGGTCGAGCGGCTGCGCGACCGGGGCGTCCTCGACGGTGACGGCGCGCTCACCGAGGACGGCGTGGCGCTGCGGGAGCGCATCGAGGCCGCCACGGACGCGGCGTCGACCGCGCCGTACGACCACCTCGGCGAGGAGAAGTGCGTGCGGCTGCGCGAGATCGGCAAGACGCTGAGCAGGCAGGCGGTCGCCGCGGGCGCGTTCCCCGCGGACATCTTCGGGAAGTGACAAGAAGACCGGAAGCAGGGCAACCGGCATACTCGCCTGGCCTGCCGGTTCGGCTTGCTTCCGGTCGGATTGGCACCTACCGGCACTGTAGGCCGGATCAGCCGGGCGGTGCCACCGCGTTGCCGCCGGAGGCGACCAGCACCACGGTGCCGCCGGACGGCACGTCGACGACACCGGCCCGCAGCGCGGCGAGGCCGACGACGGCGGACGGTTCGAGCAGCAGCTTCGTCGCGCCGACCATCGCGGGCCACGCGGCCGCGATGTCCCGCTCGGTGACGCCGACGACGTCGTCCACGTAGCGTTGCACCTGCGCGAGCGTGTGCTCGCCCGCGAACGGTGCCGCGAGGCCGTCGGCGATGGTCGGCTCGCCGCGCGGCAGCGGCACCACCTCGCCCGCGTCGAGCGCCAGCCGCATGGCGTTGAATAGCTCCGGCTCGACGCCCACCACCCGGCATCGGGGCGCGGCGGCCTTGACGGCGGTCGCGATGCCACCGATGAGGCCACCGCCGCCGACCGGGGCGAGCACCAGGTCGGGCTCGGCGTCGGCGCAGATCTCGCGGCCGACCGTGCCCTGTCCCGCGATCACCTCGGGCAGGTCGAACGGGTACAGCGTGGGGCAGCCGTAGCGCCGCGCCAGCTCCTCGCAGGTGCCCATCAGGTCCGTGGTCGGCACGATCTCGCCGCCATAACGACGCACGTTGTCCACTTTGGACGACTGGGCTGCCTCGGGCATGGCCACCGTCGCCGTGACGCCGAGCTGGCTGCCCGCGAACGCGACGGCGGCGGCGTGATTGCCCGCCGAGAAGCTCACCACCCGGTCGGGCAGCCTGCCCTGCTCCCGCCACGACAGCAGTGCGTTGCACGCACCCCGGGGTTTGAAGCTGCCGGTGTGCTGGAGGTTCTCCGCCTTGACCAGCACGCGACAGCCGAGCTCCGTCGAGAGCCGTTCGCAGTCGAGCAGCGGAGTGCGCAGCACGTAGCCGTCGATCCGCGCCGCTGCCGCCGCGATGTCATCGATGTCGACGAGCCCCATCACACCCGAGGCTACCGGCGCGGGTCAGGGCTGTGGAGTCGTCGGTGCCGGTTGTGGCGACGGCGCCGGCTCCTCCGACGGCTCGGACGTCGTGGTCGGCGCGGGTTGCGGCATGGGCGCCGGCTCCTCCGACGGCTCCGAGGTCGTCGTCGGTGCGGGTTGCGGCATCGGTTCCGTGGTCGTCGGCGTCGGCTCCGGCGGCTGACCGCCGTAGACCTCCCGGGACAGCTCCTCGGAGAACGCGCCGATCTTGGCGTAGACGCCCGGCTTGCCCGGCCTGGCGCAGCCCTCGCCCCACGACACCACGCCGACGAGGGTGTCGCCGACGACGAGCGGACCGCCGGAGTCGCCCTGGCAGGCGTCCTTGCCGCCCTCCTCGAGCCCGGCGCACACCATGCCGGACTCGCGGAACGCGACGCCGTAGGCGTCCGAACAGTAGTCGTCCGTCGTGATCGGCACCTGCACCCCTTGCAGGTGGTCCGACGGGCTGCCGCCCTCCGAGGTGTCGCCCCAGCCCAGCACGGTGGCCTTCGTGCCCGGCTGGTACACGGCGTCATCGACGGTCGCGAGCGTGGCGGGCCGCTGATCGACCGGCTCGGCCAGCGTCAGCACCGCCACGTCGTAGTTCGCACCGTCGGTGCCGCTCTTCGGATGGATCCAGATGTCGCTGACCTGCGACTCGACGCCCTCGCCGGAGCTGAGCGTCGTCCGGCCGGAGACGACCGCGACGTCATCCGGCTCCTGGCCGTAGGCGCAGTGCGAGGCCGTGACCAACTTGTCCTGCGCCACCAGCGTGCCGCCGCAGAACTGCTCGCCGTTCGAGGCGTACGTCAGCGCCACGACGAACGGGAATTCCGCGACATCGACGTCGTGGCCGCCGACGATGTTCGGCGCCACGGGGCTGGCGGTCGCCGCGGACACGCCCGCCACGACCAGCGTGACCACCACCACACCCGCGCCGACCACATGGCCCACTGCCTGGACGAGCCTTCTCATCATGACCTCCTCCGCTGCCCTGTCCAGGGTCACCGACAAAGCATCGGCGGGGCAGCGGATCACGGCGAATGTGGTCCGTGTGGGTGATAGCGTGCTGCGCGTCTCCGTGACATCGACCGGCGCTTGCCGTTAGTAGTGCGAAGCTATCGGCGGCAGAAAGGACGCGCACGATGCCGACGATCGGCGACGTGGCGGCGAGAGCGAACGTGTCAACGGCGACGGTTTCGCGCGCGCTCAATGGAAAGTCCACGGTGGACCCCGAGCTCGCGAGGCGGGTCAGGGCCGCTGCGGAGGAGCTCGGCTACCGGCCGCATGGGCCCGCCCGGAACCTGCGCCGCAAGACGACGGCGACGCTCACACTCGTCGTGACCGACATCGGAGACCCGTTTTTCGCCGCGCTCGCGCGGGGAGTGGAGGACACCGCCCGCGCCCGGGGCTACTCGGTCGTGCTCTGCGACACCGACGACGACCCGGCCAGGGAACGCTCCTATCTCGACGTCGCGTTGCAGGAGCGGGTCGCGGGTGTCGTCATCGCCCCGACCAGCGCCACTACCGACGTCGGCAGACTGCTCGACCACGGGGCCGTCGTCGTCGCGGTGGACCGCCCGCTGGCCGAGCCCCGGTGCGACCGCGTGCTCGTCGACACCAGGGTCGCGGCGGCCAAGGCGACCACCCAGCTGCTCGACGCGGGTTACCGCAGGGTCGGCTACCTCGGCTGTCTTCCCGACGAGCGGCGGCTCGCCGGGTACCAGGACGCGCTGCGCGCGGCGGGGCATCCGGTCGACGAGGGGCTGGTGCGCCACGCCTGTCCGCAGGCAGGCACCGTGCGCGCCGCCGTCCAGGATCTGATCGCGGCGCCGGCGTCGGCCGACGCGCTGCTCGTCGCGGCGGCGATGCTGACGCCCGACGCGCTCGGCGTGCTGGCCGAGCGAGGGCTCGCGCTCGGCGCCGAGTTCGGCGTGGTCGCGTTCGACGCCGGGGGGTGGGCGACCGCGCTGCGCCCGGCGTTGTCGGTGGTCAGCCAGCCCGCGTACCAGATCGGGACGACGGCGGCGCGGCACGTCGTCGCCCGGATCGCCGGTGAGACGTCCGTGCCGACGCACACCGAGCTGAGCCCGGAGTTCGTCGTCAGAGAGAGTTCGCTGCGCGACTGAACGGCGCACGAAACCGCACGCACGTGCTATCATCGCGGCATGACCGCAGGACTAGAGACCGTGCTCGCCGAGGCCGGGTTGCGGATCGACCCCGGCCGGTTCCTGCGGCTCGTCGCCGACGCGGCGCGCAAGGTCTCGCCGCCGCAGCCCAACCCGGCCGACTACTTCTCCCCCGTCCAGCGGCAGGTGCTCACCGACGTCGGGCTCGACCTCTCGGCGTACGACGAGCAGGAGAGCGACCCCCGGGCGAGCACGGTCGCCGCGAGGGCGGTGTTCGCCGACTCGGCGTTCTCGGTGACCGACACCGCGCGGCTGCTCGGCATCGACACCAGCCGGGTGCGGCACCGGCTCAAGGAGGGCAAGCTCACCGGCTGGAAGGACAAGGGCTGGCAGTTGCCCGCCTGGCAGTTCAGTGGCTCGGCCGCGCTGCCGGGGCTCGACGTCGTGCTGCGGGCGCTGCCCGACGACCAGCCGGCGCTGATGATCGCCGCGTTCATGAACACCCCGCAGTCCGATCTGGAGCTCGACGGCAAGCCGGTCACGCCACGGCAGTGGCTGCTCGCCCACGGCGACCCGCGCATGGTCGCGGACCTGGCGTCGACCCTTGGCACGGTCGCGTAGCCGCGCCGCGCTCCGCATGGCACGACTCCCACCCCCGCCATCGGCGTCGCGGCTCGCCGAGGTGCTGCGGCCGGAGGAAGACGTCGTCGCGGTGCATCCGGCGACCCGGCTGGTGCGGATCTTCACCGCGCTCGGCAACCACCCACAGCGCTGGAACTCGTTCCGTTACGCCGGGCCGCTGCCGCACGGCCGGTTCGACCCGCAGCAACCGTCACCGGACGGCTCGCCGTCGACCGGCGAGCAGCCGGGCGTGCTGTACTTCGCGCTGTCGGTGCGGACCAGCGTCGCCGAGGTGTTCCAGACGACCTTGGCCGTCGACCGCACCACCCGCTCGCCGCACCTGGTGGTGCTCCGGCCCGCCCGCACGCTGCGGCTGCTCGACCTGACCGGCCTGTGGCCGACCCGCGCGGGCGCGTCGCAGGAGATCTCGAGCGGGCCTAAGCGGGTCACGCAGCAGTGGGCGCGGGCGATCAGCGCGGCGCATCCCGAGCTGGACGGGCTGTGGTACCGCTCGTCGATGGACTCCGGGGATCCGGCACTGTGCCTGTGGGACCCGCCCGCGCGGGCGGCGTTGCCGGACGAGCCCGACGTGCTGCTGCCGCTGCACCACCCCGGGCTCGACCTGCCGCTGAGCAGGGTCTGCGACGAGCTGAACTACCTGCTGCTCGGTTAGCTCACGACGACTGGTGCGCCGGTTCGCTGACCTGCTCCTGGTCGCGCTTGTGGTCGCGGCGCGACTTGAGCAGGCTCGCCGCCGTCGTCACCAGCAGCACCGACGCGATGACGCCGAGCGAGACCCAGTTGTTGATCTCCCACGCGTGCGGGGTCCAGCCGTAGTGGCCCGTCGCGTGCAGCACCAGCTTCACCCCGATGAAGCTGAGGATCGCCGCGAGCCCGTAGGACAGGTACACCAGCTTGTCGACCAGACCGCCGATCAGGAAGTACAGCTGCCGCAGCCCCATCAGCGCGAAGGCGTTCGCGGTGAACACCAGGAACGCCTCCTGGGTGATGCCGAAGATGGCCGGGATCGAGTCCACCGCGAACAGCAGGTCGGCGCTGCCGATCGCGACGATCACGACGAACATCGGCGTGATCCAGCGCTTGCCGTCGCGCTTGACCATCATCTTGTGGCCGTCGTAGTCCTTGGTGACGGGGAAGACCTTCCGCAGCCGCCGCACCAGGGCGTTCTCGTGGTACTCCTCCTGCTCGCCGCCGCGCAGCATGGAGATCGCCGTCCAAATGAGAATCGCGCCGAACGCGAAGAACACCCAGACGAACTTGGCGATCAGTGCGGCGCCGACCGCGATGAACACGCCGCGCATGACCAGCGCGATGAGGATGCCGATCAGCAGCACCCGGTGCTGGTGGATGGCTGGCACCCGGAACGACGCCATGATCAGCAAGAAGATGAACAGGTTGTCGACGCTCAGCGAGTACTCGGTGATGTAGCCGGTGAAGAACTCGACGCCCGGGTCGTGGCCACCGAAGTACCAGACGCCCGCACCGAACAGCACGGCGCAGGCGATGTAGAACGTCACCCACCGCGCGGCCTCTCCGGTGGTGACCTCGTGCGGTTTCCGGTCCACGATCACAAGGTCGAGGGCGATGAGCGCGAGGAGCCCACCGACGGTCGCCAGCCATAGCCACAGCGGAACGGTCATGAAGTACCTACCTCCGGGTTGCGGTGTCACTTCCCGGAGGTCTCTTCCACCGGCGCTACCGCGCCGACCGGGGATGCCGGGTGTACTCCCGGCCGGGAGTACACCGTGCTGACGACATCACCGCGAAGGAATACTCCCCTCCACGTACAGCCACCATGGTGACGGCTGTCGGTCTCACATGCCAGCCAACGTACCTGGTATCACCGTTACGCCACGAATCAGGGTCTGCCGCGACCCGTTCGGCGGCGTTCGCATACGGTCGCGGGTGTGTCCCCGCTCCCCCGCCGGCTCGCGGTCGCCGCGCTCGCCCTAGCCGTCCTCGGCGCTCTCGTCGTCGTGTTCACGTCGGGGGACGACGCGCCGGCCGTCATGACCCACGAGGAGTTCGTCGAGGTGCCGTCGGCGCCCGCCTCGCCGTCGCAGCTCCGCCTCGACACCACCCTCTACATCCCGGCGAGCGCGAGGGAGACCCCCGCCCCGGCGGTGCTGCTCCCGCACGGCTTCGGCGGCAGCAAGGACAGCGTCGCCCGCGACGCCCGTGAGCTGGCCGAGCGCGGGTTCGTCGTGCTCACCTACACCGCGCGCGGGTTCGGCAGCAGCGGCGGCATGATCTCGCTCAACGACCCGGACGCCGAGGTCGCCGACGCGAGCGCGCTGCTCGACTACCTCGCCGCACAGCCGACCGTGCGCAGCGACGGCCCCACCGACCCGCGCGTCGCCGTGACCGGGGCGTCCTACGGGGGCGCGCTCGCTCTGCTGCTCGCGGGCACCGACGAGCGCGTCGACGCGATCGCGCCGGTGATGACCTACCACGACCTCGGCCAGTCGTTGCTGCCGAACACTGCCCAGCGGGAGCGGTTCCTGCCCCGCTCGCCTGCCGGGACGATCGCCCAGCCCGAGGGCGTGTTCAAGGAGGACTGGACCGGCGTGCTGTTCTCCGGCGGCATGGGAGGCATGGCGGCGGCAGGCGGTCCGTGCGGCCGGTTTGCCCCGACCGTGTGCGCGGCCTACGAGGATCTCGCCACCGACGGCACGGCGAGCGCCAGCACCCGCGCGCTGCTGCGCGAGGCGTCACCCGCATCGGTGGCCGACCAGATCAGGGTGCCGACCCTGCTGATGCAGGGTGAGAAGGACACGCTGTTCGGTCTCGACCAGGCCGACGCGAACGCCCGCGACATCCGCCGCGCGGGCGGCGAGGTGCAGGTCGTCTGGTTCGCGGGCGGCCACGACGGTGGCGGGCCGGGTCGGTCGCTGCGCGCTGCGATGGCCGACTGGCTCGCGTTCCAGCTCGGCGGGCCGAATCCGCCGCAGGACAACCCGTTGCCGGAGTTCCGTTACGACGTCCAGGGCACGTTCCAGGCGACGCGAGCGCCCTCGGTGCGGGTGCTCACGGCCGACCGGTATCCCGGCATCGACCGGCGCACCGACGCGATCGGCCACACCTCGGTGCCGCTCACCGGCCCCGCCCAGCCGGTGATCAACCCGCCCGGTGGCACGCCCGCCGCCGTCAGCAGCGTCCCCGGCTTCACCGGCCTGGCGGGCTCCGCGCTGAATTCCGGCCTGCTCGGCATCGACCTGCCCGGGCAGGCGGCGCG
Organism: Actinophytocola sp.; assembly: GCA_009377395.1. GTDB lineage: Bacteria > Actinomycetota > Actinomycetes > Mycobacteriales > Pseudonocardiaceae > Haloechinothrix_A. The sequence continues at coordinate 40,238 of WHUB01000020.1, forward strand.
GTTCACCTCGCGCACCTTCGAGGAGCAGTTGCTGGTCACCGGGTCCTCGACGGTGCGGCTCACCGTCACCGCGCTGCCCTGGTCCGGCGGCGCCCGTCTCACCAAGGCCACCGGACCGTTGTTCGTCAAGCTCTACGACGTCAGCCCGACCGGGCAGCGCAC
>WHUB01000020.1:40409-56104 GCA_009377395.1 Actinophytocola sp.
ACGGGGAGCCTGCCGCCGATCGTGCGGCCGGTCGCACCCGGCCACCGGTTGGAGCTGGCGGTGGCGACGACCGACCAGGCCTACACCAACGCGACCGAACCTGCCGCATACCGGATCGGGCTGGCGGGTTCGGGCGCGCTGACCGTGCCCCAGGTGGCCGGCACGGCGACGACGTCGGGCTGGCCGGTGTGGCAGCTCGCGGGCATCGGCGGTCTCGCGCTGGCGGTCGCCGCGCTCGCCGGTGCCGTCGCGTGGTGGCGAAGGCGCACGGACGGCGACGACGAAGCGCTCGCCGACGTCCCGCTGGACATCACCGGGCTCCGCAAGGCGTACCCGGGTGGCATCACGGCGGTGTCGGACCTGTCGTTCCGTGCCGAGCGGGGCCAGGTGCTGGGCCTGCTCGGCCCGAACGGAGCCGGGAAGACGACCACGCTGCGAATGCTGATGGGCCTGGTCACGCCGACCTCTGGGGAGATCCGGGTGTTCGGGCATCGGGTGCGGCCCGGTGCGCCGGTGCTGTCGCGCATCGGCTCGTTCGTGGAAGGCCCCGGGTTCCTGCCGCACATGTCCGGCGCGGCGAACCTGCGGCTGTACTGGGACGCCACCGGACGTCCCGCCGGCAAAGCGCACGTCGCCGAGGCGCTGGAGATCGCCGGACTCGGCGACGCGATCGAGCGCAAGGTCGGCACCTACAGCCACGGCATGCGGCAGCGGCTGGCGATCGCGCAGGCGATGCTGGGGCTGCCGGAGCTGCTGGTGCTCGACGAGCCGACGAACGGGCTCGATCCGCCGCAGATTCATCAGATGCGGGAGGTGCTGCGTCGCTACGCGGCGACGGGACGCACCGTGCTCGTCTCCAGCCACCTGCTCGCCGAGGTGGAGCAGACCTCGACCCACGTCGTGGTGATGCATCGTGGCGCGCTGGTCGCGGACGGTGCCGTCGGCGAGATCGTCGCGGCGGGTGGCGAGGCCAGCTTCGTCGTCGACAACCCGGCGGACGCCGTCACCGCGCTGAACGGCGTCGACGGCATCTCGGCGGCGCGTGCCGACGGCGACACAGTGCACGCCGATCTCGACGCGCTGCCGCGGTCGGCCGCCGTCGCGGCACTGGTCGCGGCCGGTATCGCGGTGGAGAAGGCGGGGCCACGGCGACGGCTCGAAGACGCGTTCCTGCGGCTGGTCACGGCGGAAGGACAGGACGAATGAGCGATCACGGGGTGCACACCGACCCGGCCGCGCTGGCGGACCTCAGCAGCGCCGCCGAGCACGAGCACGCCGCCGCCACGCCGTCCGGGGCGGTGACCGGCTACGACGCCGATCGCACGCTGCGGTTCGGCGTGGAGCTGCGTCGTCAGTTCCGCCGCCGCCGGACGCACCTGGTGTTCGGCATCGCGGGGCTGGTGCCGATGCTGCTGGTTCTGGCGTTCGAGCTGGGCAGCGACAGCCCGGAACGGGAGTCGGGCGGCTTCATCGACCTGGCGACGACGAGCGCGCCGAACTTCGTCGTCGTGACGCTGTTGATCTCGGGGTCGTTCCTGCTGCCGATGATGGTGGCGCTGTTCTTCGGCGACACCGTGGCGAGCGAGGCGTCGTGGTCGAGCCTGAAGTATCTGCTGGCGATCCCGGTTCCCCGGCTCCGGCTGCTGCGGCAGAAGGCACTGGTGGCGGGCGCGCTGTCGGCGCTGGCGCTGACGGTGCTGCCGGGCGTGGCGCTGCTCGCGGGCATGATCTGGTACGGCGCGGACGCCGCGATCAGCCCGACCGGCGAGTCGGCGTCGTTCGGCGCGAGCCTGGTGAGCCTGCTGCTCGCCGTCGGCTACATCGTGGTGCAGCTGAGCTGGGTGGCGGGGCTGGCGGCGCTGCTGAGCGTGTCGACCGACGCGCCGCTCGGCGCGGTCGGCGGCGCGGTGCTGGCGACGATCATCTCGCTGATGCTGGATCAGGTCACCGCGCTGGGCGAGCTACGGGCCGTGCTGCCGACCCATCATGCGACGGCCTGGACGGACGTGCTCGCCGCCGAGGTCGACTGGTCGGCCATAGCCACCGGCGCGTTCACGTCGCTCTGTTACGCCACCGCGTTCGGGGTGCTGGCCGCCCGCACCTTCAGCCGCAAGGACATCACCAGCTAACCTCGCCTACTCCACCCCGGCGGCGTCCATGCCTCGGAGCTCGCGCTTGAGCTCGGCGACCTCGTCGCGCAACCGCGCCGCCAGCTCGAACTGCAGATCCCGGGCGGCCTGCATCATCTGGTCGGTCAGCTGCCCGATCAGGTCGGCCAGCTCGGCCCTCGGCATGGTCGACACATCCTGGTTGGTCAGCATTCCGGAGCTGCGGACGCCCCCGCCCTGCTCCGGCTGCTTGCCGCGCGACACATTGCGGCCGGACCCGCCGACCTCGACGGTCTCCTCGGAGTCGTCCGCCTCGGTGTAGACGCGGTCGAGGATGTCGGCGATCTTCTTACGCAGCGGTTGCGGGTCGATGCCGCGTTCCTCGTTGTACGCGATCTGCTTGGCGCGCCTGCGGTTGGTCTCGTCGATGGCGTACTGCATCGAGTCGGTGACGGAGTCGGCGTACATGTGCACCTCACCGGAGACGTTCCTGGCCGCGCGGCCGATCGTCTGGATCAGGCTGGTGCCGCTGCGCAGGAAGCCTTCCTTGTCCGCGTCGAGGATCGCCACCAGCGACACCTCGGGCAGGTCGAGCCCCTCCCGCAGCAGGTTGATGCCGATCAGCACATCGAAGTCGCCGGAACGCAGTTGCCGCAACAGCTCGACCCGGCGCAGTGTGTCCACTTCGGAGTGCAGGTAGCGCACCCGGATGCCGAGTTCGAGCAGGTAGTCGGTCAGGTCCTCGGCCATCTTCTTGGTGAGCGTGGTGACCAAAACCCGCTCGTCGGCGTCGGCGCGAGTGCGGATCTCGTGCACCAGGTCGTCGATCTGTCCCTTGGTCGGCTTGACCACGACCTTCGGGTCGACCAGCCCGGTCGGGCGGATGACCTGTTCGACGAACTCGCCGGCCGCTTGGCCCATCTCGTAGGACCCGGGTGTGGCCGAGAGGTACACCGTCTGGCCGATGCGGTCAGCGAACTCCTCCCACTTCAGCGGCCGGTTGTCCAGCGCGCTCGGCAGCCGGAACCCGTGCTCGACCAGGGTGCGCTTGCGGGACATGTCGCCCTCGTACATGCCGCCGACCTGCGGCACCGTCACGTGCGACTCGTCGATGACGAGCAGGAAGTCCTCCGGGAAGTAGTCGATCAGCGTCGCGGGCGCCGTGCCCGCCGCGCGGTCGTCCATGAACCGCGAGTAGTTCTCGATGCCGGAGCAGAACCCGACCTGGCGCATCATCTCGATGTCGTACTGGGTACGCATCCGCAGCCGCTGCGCTTCCAGCAGCTTGTTCTGCCGCTCCAGCTCGGCCAGTCGCTCCTCCAGCTCGGCCTCGATACTCCGGATCGCCTTCTCCATGCGCTCCGGCCCGGCCACGTAGTGCGTCGCGGGGAAGATCCGCACCTCGTCCAGTTCCTCGACGATCTCGCCGGTCAGCGGGTGCAGGTAGTACAGCGAGTCGATCTCGTCGCCGAAGAACCCGACCCGGATGGCCAGCTCCTCGTAGGCGGGGATGATCTCTACGGTGTCGCCGCGCACCCGGAACGTGCCCCGGGAGAACGCCAGGTCGTTGCGGCTGTACTGGACGTCGACCAGCGCCCGCAGGAAGACGTCGCGGTCGATCTCGTCGCCCACGGTCAGCTTGGTCGACCGGTCGAGGTACGACTGCGGCGTGCCGAGGCCGTAGATGCAGGACACGCTGGCCACCACGACGACGTCCCGGCGCGAGAGCAGGTTCATCGTGGCCGAGTGCCGCAGCCGCTCGACGTCGTCGTTGATCGAGGAGTCCTTCTCGATGTACGTGTCGGTCTGCGGGACGTACGCCTCGGGCTGGTAGTAGTCATAGTAGCTGACGAAATACTCGACCGCGTTGTGCGGGAAGAGGCCGCGGAGCTCGTTGGCGAGCTGGGCGGCGAGCGTCTTGTTCGGGGCCAGCACCAGCGTCGGCCGCTGCACCCGTTCGATCAGCCACGCCGTCGTCGCCGACTTGCCGGTGCCGGTGGCGCCGAGCAGCACGACGTCCTTCTCCCCCACCTTGAGCCTGCGATCCAGCTCCTCGATCGCCTCCGGCTGGTCACCGGCGGGCTTGTAGTCGCTGACGACCTCGAACCGGCCACCGGCGCGCGGGATGTCGCTGACGGGCCGGAACTCCGACTGCGCCAGCACAGGATGCTCGGTTGCGAATGCCACGTCCCCAGCGTAGGCGCGACCACCGACAGTCTGCCGCACGCCCGCTCGCTCGGGCACCATGAACCCATGGCAGCAGCGCATTCGCCGAAGGAAGAAGTCTTCGACCTCGACGCCGCGACCAACACCGATCCCAAGCGGATTCCCCGCGACGTCGAGGAGTTCCGCGTCGAGCCGTTCGGCCTCTACATGGCGCGACCGACGCCGGGCCGGTCGCAGTTCCACTACATCGAGTCGTGGCTGCTGCCCGCGCAGAGCCTGCGGGTGACCGACTTCTGGTTCACCGAGGGACACGAACGCGACCAGGACTTCTATCTCGACATTGCGCACATCGAGCGCGGCGAGCGGCAGTGGCGCGCCCGCGACCTCTATCTCGACATCGTGCTGCGCACCGGCAAGGACGCCACGGTCATCGACACCGACGAGTTGCTCGCGGCGAACCGGGCGGGCCTTGTCGACGAGACGGACACACTGTTCGCGCTCGACACGGCGTTCGCCACGGTCGACGCGCTCGCCCGCAACGGGCACGACCTGCACCGCTGGCTGGCGACGCTGGGCATCGAGCTGCGCTGGCAGCGGCGCTGATGCGCGTCAGGGCGTCCAGCCGGTTTCGGCCGCCCAGCGTTCGGCCTTGGCGGCGACGTCGGCGAACCAGGCCCGCTTCGCCTCGGCGTAGCGCTCGCTGTCGCCGGCCAGCTCCCGCTTGATCCGGGCGTAGTCGGCGCGGGCGTCGGCGTCGGCGCGCAGCCAGTCGCGGAACAGCAGCGCGCGCCGGGCGTCGTCGCTGCCCTCGACCCGCAGCCACAGCGACACCGGCCGTCCGGGGTCCGCGCCGCCGTGGTGGCGGACGTCCTGAGTGTCGAACACCGCGTCCTGAACGCAGGACACGACGCCGAGGGCCGCCGGGAAGCCCGCGTCCGTCAGCGCCGGGGTGAGCGCGTCGAGGTCGTGCGCTGCGGGGACGGTGAGTTGGAGGTCGAGGATGTCGCGGGCGGGCAGGCCCGGCACCGCGGTCGAGCCGATGTGGTCGGCGCGCACCGCCCGTTCCCCCGCCACCAGCCGGATCCGGTCCAGCGCGCGGCGGGCCTGCTCCGGCCACGCCGCGTCCGGGTCCACCAGCCGCTCATCAGCTGCCGCCGCCTGGTGGTGCCGGAGGTTGGCCTCGAACGGCACCAGTCGGTTCGCCCACAGCGCGTCGACCTGGATCTCGACGTCACCCTGCGGGCCGCTGTTGTCCAGCCACACGTCGGCCACCGCGCGGCGCTGTGCCTCGTCGGCCTGGGTGGCGATGCGGGCGCGGGCGTCGACCTCCGGCATGCCGCGCGTGCCGGTCAGCCGCCGCACCCGGACGTCGACCGGCGCGTCCACGATGAGCACCAGGTGATACGACGGCGCGAGCCCGTTCTCCACCAGTAGCGGCACGTCGTGCACCACGATGGCGTCCTCGGCCGCACCCGATACCAGCTCGCCGGTACGTTCGCCGACCAGCGGGTGCATGATGCCGTTCAGCCTGACGCGGGCGGCGTCGTCGTTGAAAACGCGCTCGGCCATCGCGGGCCGGTCAAGCGCGCCGTCCTCGGTGAGCACGCCCTCGACGAACTCGGCGGCGATGGCGGCGAGCCCCGGCGTGCCCGGTTCGACGACCTCGCGCGCGATGGCGTCCGCGTCGATCAGCAGCGCGCCGTGCTCGGCGAGTCTGCCGGCCACCGTCGACTTGCCTGCCCCGATGCCCCCGGTCAGTCCCACGCGCAGCATGTCGTCATTCAAACAGCCCCGGCCGGGTGTGCCTGGCGCTAAGACGACGTAGCCGGAGCCAAGGTGCGCCCGCGCGCGGCCGCACGTGCCCTGCGGCGCAGCCCGGCAAGGCTGTGCCTGGCAGGAGTCAACAACGCCGCGAACCAGCTACGCCGGTACTCTGCGAGCGCCTCGGCCACCGGACGATGTTCGACGCAGTGCACAAGCCCCGGCGTACCGAGCCGGTGCCTCCCTATGTGCTTCCCTTGCATCGGTCCTCCATGTGGGCGATTTCCTGATGCCGAACAGTACGCATCGATGTGAGTCAAGAGCTGTAACGACGCGCCGTGTCACCCCACAGATTGGTAACGAAACCTGTTCGGGTAACGCGCGCCAACGCCCGGGTGTGCCTCCCACCCCATGACGGCGAAGGCCCGCCACGCACCGGGCGTGACGGGCCTTCGCAAAAAGCCTGCGGCTTACTGGCCGCCGGAGAGCTTCTCCCGCAGCGCGGCGAGCTGCGCATCGCTGGCGAGCGTGCCGCTCGAACCCGCGTTGGAGTCGGAGCTGCTGTAGTTCTGCTCGCCCGAGGAGGTGGTGGCACCCTTGTCCGGGTCCGGCGCGCCACCGGCGGCGGCAGCCGCCTCGGCGTTGGCCTTGATCGCCTCGTCGACCTGCTTCATGTGCTGCTCGTAGCGCACGTGCGCCTCGGCGTACTGCTTCTCCCACTCCTCACGCTGCTTCTCGTAGCCTTCCTGCCACTCCTGCGTGTCGGGGTCGAAGCCCTCGGGGTAGATGTAGTTGCCCTGCTCGTCGTACTCGGCGACCATGCCGTACTGCGTCGGGTCGAACTCGGCGTCCGGGGTGAAGCCCTCGTTGGCCTGCTTGAGCGACAGCGAGATGCGGCGGCGCTCCAGGTCGATGTCGATGACCTTGACCATGACCTCGCCATTGACCTGCACGACCTGCTCCGGCAGCTCGACGTGGCGCTCGGCGAGCTCGGAGATGTGCACCAGGCCCTCGATGCCGTCCTCGACGCGGACGAACGCGCCGAACGGCACCAGCTTGGTGACCTTGCCCGGCACGATCTGGCCGATGGCGTGGGTGCGGGCGAACTGCCGCCACGGGTCCTCCTGCGTCGCCTTCAGCGACAGCGAGACCCGCTCGCGGTCCATGTCGACGTCAAGCACCTCGACGGTGACCTCGTCGCCGACCTGCACGACCTCGCTCGGGTGGTCGATGTGCTTCCAGGACAGCTCGGAGACGTGCACCAGACCGTCGACGCCGCCGAGGTCGACGAACGCGCCGAAGTTGACGATGGAGGACACGACGCCCTTGCGGACCTGGCCCTTGGCGAGCGCGTTGAGGAACTCGCTGCGCACCTCGGACTGGGTCTGCTCGAGGTAGGCGCGGCGGGACAGCACCACGTTGTTGCGGTTCTTGTCCAGCTCGATGATCTTGGCTTCGAGCTCGCGGCCGACGTACGGCTGGAGGTCCCGCACGCGGCGCATCTCGACCAGCGAGGCGGGCAGGAAGCCCCGGAGGCCGATGTCGAGGATGAGGCCACCCTTGACGACCTCGATGACCGTGCCCGCGACCGGCTCGTCCTTCTCCTTGAGCTCCTCGATGGTGCCCCAGGCGCGCTCGTACTGGGCGCGCTTCTTGGAGAGGATCAGGCGGCCTTCCTTGTCCTCCTTCTGGAGAACGAGGGCCTCGACCTCGTCGCCGACGGTGACAACCTCTGCCGGGTCGACATCGTGCTTGATGGACAGTTCGCGCGAGGGGATGACGCCCTCGGTCTTGTAGCCGATGTCGAGCAGGACCTCGTCCCGATCGACCTTGACGATGGTGCCCTCAACGATATCGCCGTCGTTGAAGTACTTGATCGTCTTGTCGATGGCAGCGAGGAAGTCTTCCTCCGACCCGATGTCGTTGACGGCGACTTGAGTGAGCTGCGCGGTCGCAGTCGGGGCGGTGGTGGTGTCGGTGGACATTAGGTGGGTGGCTCCGGTAATGGATAGATGTTGGGTTGGCTTACACGTCTCTCAGTTCTGCACGCGCGGTGGGAAGCAGGCGGTAGAGTGCGAACGTCCAGGCATCGATGGTCGCCGACATCACCGCAAACGGTGCGCGACCCGACCCCAGCGGATCATTAACTGGGCACAAGGCAGCGCAAACCCACTGCGCTAGAGGTATCCTACGCGGCCGTTTCACAGCAGCACAAACCAGGGTCCCACCCCGAGCAGGAGGACAGTGACAGAGCAGGAAACCCCGCCGCGAGTGGCGCACCGCACGGTCGCATCCGCCGAGGCGGTGGCGGCCAATCGCGCCTGGTGGGACGCCGACGCGGACGCCTACCTCGCCGAGCACGGCGACTTCATCGGCGACGCGGACTTCGTCTGGTGCCCGGAGGGGCTGACCGAGGACGCCGCCCGGCTGCTCGGCGACGTCAACAGCACCGACGTGCTCGAGGTCGGCTGCGGCTCGGCGCCGTGCGCCCGGTGGCTGCTGCGCCACGGCGCGCGGGTCGTCGGCATCGACCTCTCCGCCGGGATGCTCGGCCACGCGGTCGCCGCCAACGCGCGCAGCGGCCTGCGTCCGGCGCTGCTGCGGGCCAACGCCGAACGGCTGCCACTCGCCTCCGACAGCTTCAACAGCGCCTGCTCCGCGTTCGGCGCGGTGCCGTTCGCCGCCTCGCTGGACGCCGTGTTCGGCGAGGTGCACCGGGTGCTGCGGCCAGGCGGCCGGTGGGTCTTCGCCGCCGGGCTGACGGTGACGCAGCCGTACTTCGACCGCACGCCGTACGTGGAGGTCGACGAGACCGGAACGGCCAGCTACGTCGAGTACCACCGCACCCTCGGCGACTACGTGCGCGCGCTGCGCGCTGCGGGATTCTCGCTGGTCGACCTGATCGAGCCGGAGTGGCCCGCCGGGCACACCCGGGTGTGGGGCCAGTGGAGCCCGCTGCGCGGCAGCCTGTTCCCTGGCACCGCGATCTTCTGCTGCCGGAGTGACTGAAATGGAACGCCTCGCCGACGCCCAGGCCCGGCTGCGTGCCGAGCTGGACCCGGCGCTGCCAGCGCTGCCAGCGCTGCCCGCGCCGGCTGACCCGGCGGTGATGGCGCGGCTGCCGGAAGGCACCGCGGTGCACTGCGGCGTCTACCGCGCGGTGTACGACGCCGACGCGATGCAGAGCCTGTGGCAGCCCCGGCTGGTGTGGGAGGCGACGCCGCTGCTGGGCGACACCGGCGAGGCGGGCATGGACGCCGTGCTCGACGGGCTGCGCCGCTGGCTCGACACCGAGGTCCCGGCCGAGGAGTCCCGCGACCAGGACACCGCCGTCGAGCTGTACTGGCCGAGCCGGGACGTCGACGTCGCGCCCGCGCTGTTCCGGCACGGGTTCGTGCCGCTGAGCACGCTGGCGGTGCGCACCGGCACGCCCGCGCCCGCCGCGGCCCGCGACGGCGTGAGCGTGCGCCGGGCGACGCTGTCGGACCTCAACGAGCTGGTCGCGCTGCAGGCCGAGGAGCTGTCGTACTCGCTGCGGGTGGTCGGCGGCACGATGCGGGCCAACGCCACCGAGCTGATCACGACGAGCCTGCGGCGGTCGGTGTACTTCAGCGGCCGGGTGCTGCTGGCCGAGTCGGGCGGGCTCGCCGTCGGCGTCGCCGACTGCGGTATCGCCCGCACCGCGCCGGGGACGATGATCGAGCGCCGGTTGCCGAGCGGGCAGTGGGGCTACGTCGGCACGCTGTCGGTGTTGCGGTCGGCCCGGGGCACCGGCGTCGGCGGCGCGCTGGTCGACGCGGCGCACGAGATGCTCGACGCCGAGGCCGAGCGGGGCACGTTCCTCTTCTATGACCTGGCGAACCCGCTCTCCACGGTGTTCTGGCCGCGCAAGGGCTACCGGCCACTGTGGACGAAGTGGGTGTGCAAGCCCGCAGCGCGGCTACGTTAAAAAGCGCCGTCAGTGGGCGTGGTGCGAGACCGGCTCCCCGACGTGGTGTTCGGTGCGAGGACGGTCGGCGAGTGCCCGGCGGACGGCGACGAGCACGCCGTCGACGATCTCGGCGTGGGTGAGCCAGCGGGTGCTGGCGCCCTCCCGGACGTAGCCGAGCACGACCCGCTGCGTCGGATGCCCGGTCAGCGCGGGCCGCGGCTCGCCAGGCGAGATCGAGCCACCGTGGACCTCGACCACCGGCCCGTCCTCGACGAGCAGGCCCGCCACCGCGTTCAGCACCGGAACTCGGTATGCCGAGTGCACCCACGACACCACCAGATCGGCCTTCCCGCCGAGCGCCCGCGCGGCGTCCTGCGCCAGCCGTTCCGGGCGTTCCCAGCGGGCCTCGATCCACCGCACCCGCCCTGGCACGTCGTCGTCGACGGGGATGGGGCAGTACCGCCTGCTGGGGACGACGACGTGCCAGCCCTGCCCCGCGAGCCACCGGGTCACCCCGGAGAGCATGCCGGTGCCGCCGAGGATCAGCGCTCGATGAGAGGACATAACGGAAACGTTACCGCGAACCACGCCCCCGGCCGAGTCGAATGTCGCCCGATAAGCCGCATGCCCGCGAGGGTCAGTGCGCGGCCTCGTTCCACGACCGGCCGTAGCCGACCGACACCTCCAGCGGCACCGCCAGCTCGTAGGCGGCGCCCATCTCCTCACGCACCAATGGCTCGAGGACGTCCCGCTCGCCGTGGGCGACCTCGAGCACCAGCTCGTCGTGCACCTGCAACAGCACCCGGCTGCGCAGCTGCTTGGCGGCGAGCGCCTTGTGCACGTTGAGCATCGCGACCTTGATGATGTCGGCCGCGCTGCCCTGGATCGGCGCGTTCAGCGCCATCCGCTCGGCCATCTCGCGGCGCTGCCGGTTGTCGCTGGCCAGGTCTGGCAGGTAGCGCCGCCGTCCGAAGATCGTCTCGGTGTAGCCGATCTTGCCCGCCTGGACGACGACCGACTGCAGGTAGTCGCGCACACCGCCGAACCGCGCGAAGTACTCGTCCATCAGCTCGCGCGCCTCGGCGGTCGAGATGCGCAGCTGCTGCGAGAGCCCGTACGCCGACAGCCCGTACGCCAGCCCGTAGTTCATCGCCTTGATCTTGGCCCGCTGCTCGCCGGTCACCTCGCTCGGCTCGACGCCGAACACCCGCGCCGCGGTGGCCGCGTGGAAGTCGAAGCCGGACTGGAACGCCTCGATCAGCTCGGCGTCCTCCGACAGGTGCGCCATGATCCGCATCTCGATCTGGCTGTAGTCGGCGGTCATCAGCTCGGCGTAGCCCTCGCCGACGACGAACGCGTCCCGGATCCGGCGGCCTTCCTCGGTGCGGATCGGGATGTTCTGCAGGTTCGGCTCGGTCGACGACAGCCTGCCGGTCGCGGCGATGGTCTGTTGCAGCGTGGTGTGGATCCGCCCGTCGTCGCCGACCGAGCGCAGCAGCCCCTCCACGGTGACCTTCAGCCGCATCGCGTCCCGGTGTTCCAGCAGGTGCTGCAGGAACGGGTGCTCGGTCTTCTCGTACAGCGTCTGCAACGCGTCGGCGTCGGTGGTGTAGCCGGTCTTGGTGCGTTTGGTCTTCGGCATCTGCAGCTCGTCGAACAGCACCACCTGCAACTGCTTCGGCGAGCCGAGGTTGATCTGCTTGCCGATGACGGCGTACGCCTCCTCGGCGGCCCGCTTGACCCGGTCGCCGTAGTGCGCCTCCAGCGCCGTCAGGTGCTCGACGTCGACCGCGATGCCCGCGGTCTCCAGCTCGTCGATCACCTGGAACAGCGGCATCTCCATGGTGTCGAGCAGGCTGGTGGCGCCGATCTCGGCCACCTCGTCGGTCAGCACCGACGCCAGCTCCGCGATGGCGCGGGCGCGCAGCAGCTCGGCCGCGACCAACTGCTCATCGCCGTCACCGGCGTCGAGCAGGGAGAGCTGACCGTCGTCGCCGCCCTCGGAGCGCAGCTCCCGGCCGAGGTAGCGCAGCACCAGGTCGTCGAGCGAGAACGAGCGCTGCCCCGGCCGGACCAGGTAGGCCGCGAGCTCGGTGTCGGCGGTGAGCCCGGCGACCGGCCAGCCGCGTGCGCGGAAGGCGTGCAGCGCCGTCTTACAGGCGTGGCCGACCTTGGTGACGTTGGCGTCGGCCAGCCACTCGGCCAGCCCCCGCTCGTCGGCCGGGTCGAGCTGGGTCACGTCGACGAAGCAGCCCTCGCCGTCCGCCGCGGCGAGCGCGAGTGAGGTCACGTCGGACGTCACCGACGCGCCCGTGGTGCGCACGGCGAGCGCCGTCGGCTGCCCGGCGCGCGCGTGCTCGCGCAGCCAGGCGGCGAGCGCGCCCGGGCCGAGCTTGCCGCCGCGCACGTCGAAGCCCTGCTCGGCCTCCGGCTCGGCGCTGCTGAGGCTTTCGAACAGCCGGTCCCGCAGCACCCGGAACTCCAGCTCGTCGAACAGGTGGTGCACGGCGTCGCGGTCCCACGGCCGCAGCTCCAGCTCGGCCGGCGTCGACTCCAGCTCGACATCGCGCACCAGCTCGGTGAGCTGCCGGTTGAGCAGCACGCTCTGGACGTGGGCGCGCAGCGCGTCGCCGACCTTGCCCTTGACCTCGTCGACCCGGTCGACCAGCTCGCCGAGCGAGCCGTACTCCCGGATCCACTTGGTCGCGGTCTTCTCCCCCACGCCCGGGATGCCCGGCAGGTTGTCGGACGGGTCGCCGCGCAGCGCGGCGAAGTCCGGGTACTGCTCCGGCGAGAGCCCGTACTTCGCCTCGACGGCAGTGGGGTCGTAGCGCACCAGGTCGGAGACGCCCTTGCGCGGGTAGAGCACGGTGACGTCGTCGCAGACGAGCTGCAGCGCGTCCCGGTCGCCGGTACAGATCAGCACGTCGTAGGACAGCTCCCGCGCCTGCGTCGCCAGCGTGGCGATGATGTCGTCGGCCTCGTAGCCGTCCTTGCGCAGGGTCGGGATGTTGAGCGCGCCGAGGATGTCCTCGATCAGCGAGACCTGGCCCTTGAAGTCGTCGGGGGTGGCGCTGCGGGTGGCCTTGTAGTCGGCGAACGCCTCGGAACGGAAGGTCTGGCGAGAGACGTCGAACGCGACCGCCAGGTGGGTCGGCTGCTCATCGCGCAACAGGTTGATCAGCATGGATGTGAACCCGAACACCGCGTTGGTGACCTGCCCCGTGGTGGTGCTGAATCGGTCCGCGGGCACGGCGTAGAAAGCGCGATATGCCATCGAATGGCCGTCGATGAGGAGCAGGCGCGGTTTGGTGCTGGTGTTCTCGTCAGGGCTCACATCCGCGAGTCTAGGGTGGAGGACCGACACCTGATCGAGCGTGTCCCAGTGCAGTGAGGAGCCACCCGTGACCGAACCGAATACCAGCAAGTCGATCGGCAACTACGTCATCGACCCCGCCTTCGCCGACCAGCAACTCAACGACAAGGTCGGAATGCAGATCACGGAGGCGACGCCGGAGCGGGTGGTCGCGACGATGCCGGTCAAGGGCAACTTGCAGCCGTTCGGACTGCTGCACGGTGGCGCCAACGCGGTGCTGGCCGAGGCGCTCGGTTCGATCTGCGCCGCGCTCAACGTGGCGCCGGGCAGGGCACCGCTCGGGCTGGAGCTGTCCTGCACCCATCACCGCGGCGTGCGCAGCGGCATCGTCACCGGCGTCGCGACGCCGGTTCACGGCGGCAGGGGCACCATCACGGTGGAGATCGTGATCATGGACGAGTCGGAGCGCCGAAGCTGCACCGCGCGGCTTACGTGCGTCGTCCGTGACGCGCCGCCGGGAGCCTGAAAATCGCCCAGGCGGGTCGAGAATTGTCTCGGAAGGATCTTGACAATGTAACGGCCAGGCCACTCCAAAGAACCTGAGTAGGCCGGTTGGGCTCGATTCAGATCACGAAGCCACAACGAGATCTAATGGCATCTCATTGTCACTTGCGTCGAAATGTCTGTGCGCTAAGTTCCGAGCCACATCAAACGTGTCGGGACGAACCACGCGGACGTGCGGGCACGTAGGCGCATCGAGGAGACAATTATGGCTCGATCCATGTCCCTGCTGAGGGGAATCGCGCTTGTGGGGGCCGCCGGTCTGGCGCTCTCGGCATGCGCATCCGACGGAGGCGAAACCGGCACCGGCGACGCAACCACAACGACAACAGCCCCGGCCGCGGCCAAATGTCCGAACAACGAGCCGCCACCCGCCAAGGGCAACGGCGCGCTCAAGCTCGGCACCCTGCTCCCGCAGACCGGCTCGCTCGCGTTCCTCGGCCCGCCCGAGTTCGCGGGTGTCGATCTCGCCGTACAGGAGATCAACCAGGCGGGCGGGGTGCTCGGCAAGGATGTCGAGGTCGTGCACTCCGACTCCGGTGACGCTCAGACCCCGGTCGCGTCGGCATCGGTCGACCGGCTGTTCAGCAACGACGTCGACACCATCATCGGTGCCGCGTCCTCCGGCGTGTCGCTGTCCGTGATCGACAAGATCACCGGCGCCGGCGTGGTGCACTTCTCGCCCGCGAACACCTCGGACGAGCTGAGCGACTACTGCGACAAGGGGCTGTACTTCCGTACCGCGCCGCCGGACGTGTTGCAGGGCCGGGTGCTCGCCGAGCTCGTCGCGAGCGACGGCGCGCAGGTCGTCTCGATCCTGGCGTTGCAGGACTCCTACGGCACCGGTCTGGCGAACCAGACCGAGAAGAACCTGCTGGCGTCCAACGTCCAGGTCCCCGAGAAGATCATCTACGACCCGAAGGCTCCGACGTTCGCGACCGAGGTCAGCAAGGCCAAGGCCGCCAACCCGGACGCGGTCGTGCTGATCGGCTTCGACGAGACCAAGAAGATGGTGCCGGAGCTGGTCAAGCAGGGCATCGGCCCGAACGACCTGCCGGTGTACTTCGTCGACGGTAACCTCGCCGACTACTCGAAGGACTTCCCGAAGGGCACGCTCGGCCCGAGCGTCAAGGGCACCCTGCCCGGCGCGACGGCTCCGGACGCGTTCCAGGACCGGCTGCTTAAGGTCAACCCCAAGCTGACGGAGTTCTCCTACTCGGCGGAGTCCTACGACTCGGCGATCCTGACCGCCCTCGGTGCTGTCGCCGCTGACAGCGACGCGGGCCCGGACATCGCCGCCGAGCTGGTCGGTGTGAGCCGGGACGGCACGGAGTGCAGTGGGTTCGCGGAGTGCAAGCAGCTGCTCGAGAAGGGCGAGGACATCGACTACCAGGGCGCCAGCGGCCCGGTCGACTTCCTCCCCAACGGTGACCCGTCCACCGCCTACATCGGGATCTACCAGTACAAGAACGACAACACCTTCAAGTTCCTCGAGTCGCGGCGCGGCGAAATCACCGGCTAACACCGAGAACACAGCCGAATAGAGAATGGGGCCCGGCCACCAGCCGGGCCCCATTCTCGTGCCGCCGGTGCGTCGTGTCCTGCGCCGGTGCCGTTGTGTCCTGCGCTCCCGCCGTTGTGTCCTGCGCTCCCGCCGTTGTGTCCCACATTCACGACCGCGAGTTCGTCACTCAGGACGTCGTGAATGCCGAACACAACGCCCTGAGTGCAGGACACAGCGCCCTGGATGTGGGACACAACGCACGGGGGCACCCGGGCCCCGGACGTCCGTCCGGGGCGGCCTGAGCGCCGTCAGCGGGCCTTGGCGAGGGTGCCGAGGTAGAGCTCGATC
>WHUB01000210.1 GCA_009377395.1 Actinophytocola sp.
ACCCGATCCCAATGCCGGACCGGTCGCATCGCTGTGTCCTCCCGTTGCGACCGGTCCGAGCGGAGTATCGACCACGATCAGGTTCGTTTGCTTACGGCCGGCACCGGTGCCCGGTGAAACCTCAAGGCTGGACCGCACGGGCAGGACCGGTTCCGCCACCGCCGCCGATTGACCACCCACGCTGGCGACTTCCGATGTCGCGGACCGGGGTGTCGCGAAACGGTCCGATTCGGGAACGTCCACCGATGCGGAACCGGACGACGACGACCAGGCATCGGCCGTGATGACCGATGTCGGCGGAGCCTGGATGTCACCGTCGGCATCTGGACCGACATACGGCCCTCCCAGGCCGGGGCCGAAACCGACCGCGGCCACCACGGCCACTCCGCTTGCGCCGGCCAGCATCACGGTCTGCAGATTCCTGCGCAGCGACCGCAGCAGGTCGAATCCCACCCACGCAGGGATCATGACACGGCTGAGACGCGCGAAATGAGCGCACAACCTGCGACGAGCTCGCGACAGTCGCTTCCGCAAGGCGGCATAGGTGATGTGCTCGCGCTGGCTGAGATCACGCCGATCGACGTCGTCGATGTGCACGGACTCGATCAGCTTCCGATCGGACGGCCCCAGTTCCGCCAGCGCGCGCCGTGCGAGATGACCGTCCAGCTTGTCGATCGTCTGCTCTTCCGGCGATATGGCAGGCGACGGGATACACAGATCCAGCGAGAGGTGTGACGCCACCTGTCTACGGCGCCGCAGGTCATGGACGATGTTCGTAGCGATCTTGAAAAGCAGCGCGTCCCCGGGATTGTCATAGCGTCGACGCAACACCCGTTCCACGGTTTCCTGTGCGACGTCCTCGGCGCTGACATCAGGATGATGCTTGCGAACGTAACGGAACACCCGACGCTGGTAGTCACCATAGCGGCGGTTGAGGTCGACGTGGCCGGCATTGGGCTTCTCCATCGGATGATCCCCGGCGTCTCGAGCCATTGAGGTGATCTCAGTAAGGGTTGCTGCTTGATTCGGGCGACACGCCCAATG
>WHUB01000211.1 GCA_009377395.1 Actinophytocola sp.
TTGCCAGATGGCCGATCCCTGTCCCAGCGCGCGACACGACGCCCACGAGCTAGCTTCGATCTTTCGTGCCTGTGACGGGTCGGCCTGATCTGGCTCGGATTCCGCGTTGTGGCTGCGGTGACGTGTTTCGGGTGTGGCTGGTCGCCCCTGTGCGTGGGTGGCGGCCGGTTTCCACGGTTCCGGCGACGGTGTCCTTTCGTCTCGTCGGGGCAGGTTGTTGCTGGTCAGGGTGGTGCGGGGAGCGCGGCGAGTCGGGCGAGCGCGGCCTCGATCAGCTCGCCCCAGGGTGCGTGTGCGGACAGGCGCAGGTGGGTTCGGCGGGCGTGGCGGGCGATGCGGCCGGCGAGCGAAAACAGCCGCAGCCGGAGCCGTTTCGGCTCCCAGCGTCGGGCGTCGGTGCCGGTGAGGGCGAGCGTCTGCATCCATGCGGTGAGCTCGACGGCGAGGGCGACGATGGCGAGCCAGATCTGGTTCTGCGCGAAGTCGTGCAAGGGCAGATTCGCTAGGCCGGTGTCTTTGGCGGTGCGGATGCGGTCCTCGCAGCGGGCGCGGCGCCGGTGCCGCAACTCCAGGTCGGCGAGCTGACCGCCGGTGGTGTTGGTGACGAACGCGGTCAGCCGCAGCCCGTCGACGTCGGTGAACCGCAGCTGGGCACCGGGATGGGGCCGCTCTTTGCGGACGATCACCCGCATCCCGTCGGGCCAGGCCGTGAGGTCGAGCACGCCGGTGGCTTCGGCGACCCAGGCACCATCACGCGGGGCACCGTCGGCGTCGTAGGCCGGTGTCCACGCCGCATCGGGGATCGTGGCCAGGCGAGCGACGATGTCGTCAGTCAGCGAGAACCCGAGTGAGTAGGACAGTTTCTGCGTGGTGAGATACTCGACGAACTCGTGAGTGCCGCCCGCCGCGTCGGTACGGATCAACACCTTCCGCCCCACCCGGCCACCTTTCGCGGTGCAGGGCAGTTGCCGCAGACATTGCCGCACCACGGTGATGTGATCGGCGGCGGTGTTGGCGCCCGCATTCCCGGGACGCAGT
>WHUB01000212.1 GCA_009377395.1 Actinophytocola sp.
GCCTGGTTGACGAGAACACGAGCGACTCGCAATCGGTGCGCCACGCGCTCAGCGTGCTCGGGGTTGCGAGTGTGGATGCCGCAGGAATGCCCGGCCCCTTGATACTCATAGATCTGCTCGATGCGTTGCAGCGCTTTGTCGAGATCGTCGAACCGGTACACCGCCAGCACGATGGACAACTTTTCTCCTGAGAACGGGTGTTCTGGGCCCACGCCGTCTTCTTCGACCATGAAGAACGCGGCTTCATGGGCCGCTCCATCGTCCAGGCCTGCGAGCTTTGCGATGACGGCGGGTGGCTGTCCGATCACGTTCGGGCTGAGCGTGCCATTGGGCCACATCACCTTCTGCAGCCGTGCCTTTTGAGACCCGTCCAGCAGGTAGCCCCCCTGTCCCTCCAGCTCCTTCAGGGCGTCGTCGTAGACCGCGGCATCGATGTGCAGTGAGTTCTCCGACGAGCAGCTGGTCGCGTAGTCGAAGGTCTTGCTGCGCTTGATCTTCTCGGCAGCGTCGGCGAGGTCCGCGCTGCGGTCGATGATCACCGCGGCGTTGCCGATGCCGACCCCGATGGCGGGCGTGCCGCTGGAGTACGCCGCTCTGACGTTCTTCTGTGAGCCCGTGACCACCACGAGGTCGCATTGGCGCATGAGCTCGTACGTCAACTCCTTGGAGGGCTGCAGCAACCCTTGCACCAGGTCACGTGGTGCCCCGACCTTGTCGAGCTCGGCGTGGATGTATCGGATCAGCAGCTGGCACGTCGACGCGCCCTTCGGTGACGGCGCGAGTATCACGGCGTTGCGGCTCTTCAACGCCATCATGGTCTTGTTCGCCGGCGTTGCTGCGGGATTCGTGGATGGCACGACTGCGGCGACCACACCGATGGGCTTCGCGATCTCGGTGATGCCCGTGTCGGGATCGTCACGAATCACTCCCACGGACTTGCCCTTGAGCACGTCACGCAACGTCCCCAGGGTCTTGCGGCGGTTCTTCAGGATCTTGTCATGCACCCGCCCTAGGCCGCTGTCCTCCACTGCCCGCC
>WHUB01000213.1:0-662 GCA_009377395.1 Actinophytocola sp.
CAGCACGCCCGCGCCGCACGGTCCGACCTCTCCTCGCTGCGCACGGTGGTCTGCGGCGGCTCCGCGCTGCCACGCTCGCTCATGCTGGCGTACGAGGAGGAGTTCGGGGTCGTCGTGCGGCACGCCTGGGGGATGACGGAGACCTCGCCACTGGCGAGCGTCGCCAACCCGCCGCAGGAGCTGACCGGCGAGGAGGCGGTGCGCTGCCGGTTGACCCAGGGACGCATCCTGCCGGAGGTGCAGTTCAGGCTCACCGCGGACGACGGTTCGGTGGTGCCGAACGACGGTGAGTCGCTCGGTGAGCTGGAGGTGCGCGGGCCATGGGTCACCGCGCACTACTACGGGGAGGACGACCCGGAGAAGTTCCACGACGGCTGGCTGCGCACCGGCGACGTCGGCACCGTCGACCCGCGCGGATTCTTCACGATCACCGACAGGGCCAAGGACGTGATCAAGTCCGGCGGCGAGTGGATCTCCTCGGTCGACATGGAGAACGCCCTGATGGCGCATGACGCGGTGGTGGAGGCCGCGGTCGTCGCGATCCCGGACGAGAAGTGGACGGAGCGGCCCCTGGCGGTGATCGTCTCCGGCGCGGACGCCGAGCCCGACCCGCGCGAGCTACGCGAGTGGCTCGGCGACAGGTTCGCGGGCTGGCAGCTGCC
>WHUB01000213.1:672-1024 GCA_009377395.1 Actinophytocola sp.
GGGCAAGTTCGACAAGAAGCTGCTGCGGCAGCGGTTCGCCGGTGGCGAGCTCGACGTCCGCAGCGTCGCTCGGGCATAGGTCAGGCTGGCGCAGGTCTGGTACGACTTCACGGGGCCGCTGGTGCGGTCCGCGCGGGTGGCGGCACTAGCCTGGCCGCATGACAGCTTCGAGGCTGCGGCTGCCGCAGGGCAGGGAGCAACCACCCCTCGTCCAGCTCGCCAAGCGCATCGCGTTCGCGATCGGGATCGTCTTGGTGTCGGCGACCATGGTGATGGCCGACAGCGCCGCGTACGAGGACAGCGACGGCAGCCCGGTGGGCATCCTCGACGCCATCTATTACGCGACGGTGAG
>WHUB01000214.1 GCA_009377395.1 Actinophytocola sp.
CGGACGGGAAGGAGAAGCTCAGCGGGAACGCACCGTCGTTTACCGCGTTTGGCGTCTACTTTCCACCTATTCGGGCCGACCTCCGAGCGATAGGAGCCGTCGGGCAGCCACTCCAACGCGGGCAACTCGAGCGTCGACGACACCCGCCACAGTAGGTCAGCGCCGGTAGTGCGGACCGCGGAGAAGAAGTCGTAGCTGTAGAAGCCCCGGTCGGCCAGCACGAGCTGTCCCGGTTCGACCTCGTCGAGCAGACGCGATGCCAAATCTCGTTCCATCGTTCTGTAGGTGTCGAACGCAGCACCAACAATCGCATGAGTGCCGCATTCCGCGAGGCCAACAATCCGCACTTGAGGAAACGGACTCTCCGCCTGAGCGTTACGCGATTTGCCGAATTTCTCGCGATTTTCCGGCGTGTCCGGGACATCGAGGACGACACCGTCGAGGGCCATGACCCGCCAGTCGCCGTACCACGTTCCCCGCGTGCCCGCAGCAGCCATGGGACGGGCAACGCGATGAAACAACTCGGCCAGCGGCTCCTCGCCCAACCGCTGCCGAGCCTGCGAGAACGCGCTGGTAGTGGGCACCCGCCACGCGTCAGCCCAGCTACCGAGAAACCGCAGACCCTGCACCAGCTTCCGCATCACCTCTTCGTAGGCATCCCCGTAGAACAGGCACAGCGCCAGTACGTAGTAGACGACCACCCGCGCCGGCAACAACCGCGACCGACGCTCCCGTCGACCGGTCTCGGCCAGCACCTCATCCACCAGATCCCGATGGAATATCCGCGTCAATACACCAATAGAGATTCCGTCAGTAAAAGGTCTCCTCGGCTGCTCAATACCCATAACGAGAGTCTAATGTGGACATACATTTAATAGACGCCGACACACCGCAGCGAGTCGAGCACATAAACCCATTACAGCGGCTTCACCGAGAAACCGCTTCCCAAAAACACCAAGAACGCTTGTCCCGCGTCAAGAAATTGGCAGGGTTTCGGTCGTTTGAAATGTCGGGACGGT
>WHUB01000215.1:0-341 GCA_009377395.1 Actinophytocola sp.
CAGGTAGCTCAGGAACGCGTCTTTGTCGTCGTCCAGCACGGTCAGCTCCTGAGCGGCGATGCGTCCGTCAGTGGTGTAGATCGCGCCGAAGTTACACGGGTCACCCGTGTCGACTGAAGTAAAGACCAACGCGTAGTCGGAGACTGTGATCAAGCGTTGCGGCCAGTCAAAGCCGTATGTCTCCTCCACTGCGGGCAATCCGTCGGGGCGGTCCCCGAAGGACTCGTCAACGCACAAGGTCAGCCGCTGCGGCGAGGAATCGGCAAGTCGCGGCAGATCCGACATGGTACGCAGGCCCAGTTCCTCGGTGAGGCTTGAACGTACTGCGATACCGTAGGTGT
>WHUB01000215.1:351-1018 GCA_009377395.1 Actinophytocola sp.
GGGGGTAGCCACATCACGTTGTTGTGCTCGAGGTCCTCCTGAGCCGCTCGCGCATGAAGTTCCTCGGGATTGAGGTCACCGGCTTCCTCATGGCCGAGGAAGTTCGTCCATCCGGTGCCGGTGTACTCCCAGTACATGTCGAGATCGCCGCCCTCGAGCGCTTGGCGAACCTGTTGGGTGGACGGGAGGTCACGAATGGTGACCTTGGCACCGGCATTCTCGAGGAGCAACCGTGTCATCTCGGTGAGAATGAAGTGCTCGGTAAATCCTTTCGTGCCGAGGGCGAAGCTCTCGCCCGCTAGTTCGGTGCCCTCTGAGGACCCGTCGGCGGCGCCAGAGCCGCCGCCGCATGCGGCGATGACACTTGTCAACGCAAGCGCCAATGCGCTGTTGATGATCTTGGACATCTTGTTTTCCTTTCACTTAGAGGCGTGCGGGGACCGCAGGCCTCGTGGACGGAGCTGTCGTTCAGTAAGCGCGCCGATCCAGTCAGCGAGAATTGCTATGCCAGCTGTGGCGACGGCGCCGAGAATTACGAGACTGTCCCGTCCCACCGAGAATCCACGCACGATGAGCAAGCCGAGGCCGCCTGCTCCCACAAGCGCGGCGACGGTCGTCGTAGCCACATTGAGCACGAGTGCCGTGCGGACGCCTGCTAGCAATATTG
>WHUB01000216.1 GCA_009377395.1 Actinophytocola sp.
GCTCACCCGGGAGCTTGACATGTCACTGTCGGCGTCGGTCGAAACCGAGGCCATCCTTCAGGCGCTGCTGATGACCAGCAAAGATCACGCCGAGTTCTTCGAGGCGTTTACCGAGAAGCGGAAGCCGGTGTGGAGCGGCCGCTGAGGTACTGCGGGCACTGGGTTCGGCCAGAGACAGGTAGTCACCCTGGGCGTCCCAGGCTCTGCGCCTGAAGTTGCCGCATCTGCGCAAGCCAGTGGTGGGTCGACCGGGGCAAACAGGGCACCAAGCGGTCGTTGATGACCGACGGTTCGGGTATCCCGCTCGGCTGCGTGATCGCGCCCGCGAATCGGCACGACTCGCCCTTCCTGCGACCGACTCTGGAGAAGCTGGGCAGGTTGGAGACCCGGCTCGGGATAGGACTGCCCGCGGGAATCACGGTCCACCTCGACGCCGGCTACGACAGCGCTATCACTCGCGAACTCCTCGAGGAGGTCGGCTGCCAGGCGGTGATCAGCAAAAAGGGTTTCCCCCTCCAAGCCGGCGCCCGCTGGGTCGTGGAGCGGACCAACTCCTGGCACAACCGCGGCTTCAAAAAGCTCGCAGTCTGCACCGAGAAGACCGCCCGGGTCATCGATGCGTTCATCGCGCTGGCCAATGCCGCGATCATCGTGCGGCGACTACTCCGCCGGGCCTGGACGACCCACCGCTGGAACACCCGACCCAGCCGACGACCATGACCTACTGGCGGAACCTCATAGTCGCCGCGGTATAGCTCCGCGGCGGCTTGTACGCCCGAACCTCCGGGTCCGGCGCACCCTCCACACGCTCCTCCGTCACGAGCGACTCGGTCTCCTTCACACGCCCTCAAACCAACAATTTCGGGAAGATCACCTGCCCAAGATCAGCTTGACAGAGAGGGTCATCTAGCAGATGTGTGTTCACAGCACTCGCATGCGATTGGTCGTTGGTGGACATTGTCCCGCGTCAAGAAATTGGCAGGGTTTCGGTCGTTTGAAATGTCGGGACGGT
>WHUB01000217.1 GCA_009377395.1 Actinophytocola sp.
CCTCGCTCACCACCGACGCCGCGGTCACGCCCCGGTCCTCGATGACCTTCTTCACCCGCGACACATCTCGCCGTGAACAACCCACGATCTCGACGATCGCGCTGTAGCTACGACCTGCGAGCACGAGCTCCAGGATCTTGCGATAGTTGGCCAACACCATCTGCCTCTCGAATCAACGCGGCAGCACTCGATGCGCCACCGTCTGATCGAACAGACAACCGGGCCGGTACCACCTACCCAGATCCGCGGTACCAACTACGTGGACTACCGGTACCAACAGGCGCTACGCGCCAGGCGAGGGTCAGCTTGGTGATCTTGGTGCTGCGTTCGGGCCGTTTGGGGTCTTTCTTGTTGTATTTGGACAGTGGGGATTTGACCTTGCGGACATTTGTGCGGGGCCGTCGGGGCGGGAGCAGATCGGCCAGCACGGCGCGGCCGATGCCGCCGACGAGGATGTCGTGATCGTCGCTGTGATCGTTGGTGATGTTGGCGGCGGTGATGATCGAGTCGGTGGCCGCCTGGTAGGCGGTGGCGAAGCTGGCCCGGTCGGGGTCGGTGCCGGGCCGGGTTTCGATCGCGTCGACCATGGCGGTGCGTATCAGCTGGTAGACGATCAGTAGGGCCCACATCTGCTGGGCCACGCCTGCGCGCGTGTTAGCCGTCACTTCGGATGAGCGCGTTACGACGTTCGTGATGAGCGTGGATTGTGGATAACTCATCGGGTCGGCCATCGTCTACCTCGCGATGATGAGCGACGACAACGTGAACCGCGACGTGCGCTCTCGGCGAAGCCTTCCCCGCAACGAATGTCGGGAGTGGATCGGTGGCTCGGTGGCAAGCCGACCCGCACCGCAGGGCGCTCAGCGCCCGAGGAGTGGAAGCGGCGCGGCAGCCCTCGGCGGCCGGGCATGGGAGCCGAGCCGAATGAAGCGACGTGGTGAACACCGCTGCGTCTACATGAGCGCGACTACAGCTCAGACAGCGACAGGAGCGTCCGACGGAAACGCTCG
>WHUB01000218.1:0-334 GCA_009377395.1 Actinophytocola sp.
CCTACCAGCGGAGCTCGGAGCGTGGTCTGGCCAGCCAAGGTTGGAAAGATTCCCCGGATGCGATCAGCTTCGCCGACGGCCGTGAAGCGCAGCCACCGATCGCACTGTGCGAGGTGCAGGCCTACGTCTATGCGGCCTATACCGGCCGAGCCGACATCGCTCGCATGCTGGGCGATCACGACACCGAGAAGCATTGGCGAGCGCAAGCCGGCCACTTGCGTGCGGCCTTCAATCGCCGCTTCTGGTTACCGAGCAGGGGGTGGTACGCAGTCGCACTCGACGGTGATGGTACGCCCGTCAATTCCCTGACCTCGAACATCGGCCACTGCCTGTG
>WHUB01000218.1:344-1005 GCA_009377395.1 Actinophytocola sp.
CAGATGTTCACCGGCTGGGGGGTGCGGACCATCGCGTCGTCGATGGCTCGCTGCAACCCAATGAGCTATCACCTCGGCTGTGTTTGGCCGTCGGACACCGCGATCGCTGCTGCAGGCCTGATGCGCTATGGCTTCGTTGCCGAGGCCGCCCGCCTGGCCCAGGGCATGTTGGACGCGGCCGAGCATTTCGACGGGCAGCTGCCGGAGCTGTTCTGCGGCTTCGACCGTGAAGAGCTTGAAGAACCGGTGCCCTATCCGGCGGCATGCTCGCCACAGTCATGGTCAAGCACCACGCCGCTCTACCTGCTGCGGACCCTGCTTCGACTGAACCCCTCGGTGCCGGATGGAGTCATTGAGCTCGCCCCCGTGCTACCCGCCCGGATGCTGCCGCTGCGGATCGATGGTCTGTGGATCGGTACGGAACGGTTCGGCATCGAGGTCAGCCACGACCGGGCGAGTGTCATCGACCCACCCTCGGAGTTCCGCGTGACCTCACGGCCACCGGTCATCGTCGCGGGAACCTAAGACTAAGGCGGGCAGGTTGCACACGACATGACAGCCCACGCCCACGCGGCGGCGAGCCCTCGGCTTCATCGCGGCCATTATCGGCCCTGGTGGCACGCCGACAGTTCCTCGGTGAGTCGGTGTTGCTGGCCGGACT
>WHUB01000219.1 GCA_009377395.1 Actinophytocola sp.
CGAGATCGGCGAGCGTCTTCAAGTCGCCGTCGAAGGCGATACGGTAACGCATGGCGTAGGCGGTCGCCTCCTTCGCCTCGACGATCTCGGCGCCTGCGTCCTTCAGGCGCTCTTCGACCTTCTGACGGCGCGCCTTCAGCTCCTCGCGCATGCGGAAGCCCCTGGCCAGCTCCTCCCGCTCGGCGAGCTTCAGCCGGAGCACGTAGACCTCGGGCGAGGAGAGGCCGTAGATGGCAAAGCCGGTCGAGTCCGGCCCGCGATGCTTGAGCGCCTGGAGCATCGAGGTGATGCCGCGGCCGATGTCGTCGGTGCCGCTGCGATAGATCAATCCAACTATTCCGCACATAGGCGCGTCTCCTTAAGGCAGGCAATCGATGTAGGTCTTGACGTCCCATTCGGTCGCGGTATGGAGGAAGCGCTCCCACTCGTCGCGCTTGTACTCGTCATAGAGCCGGTGCATCTCGCCCGGCATGGCCGAGCGGATCACATCGTCGCGCTTCAGCGCCTCGAGCGCGTCGCCGAGCGTCATCGGCAGTCGCCTGACCTGCTTGCCGGCTTCCATGGCCGCGTAGATGTTGCGCTCTTCCGGCGGCCCGGGGTCGAGCTCGTTTCTGATGCCGTCGTCGGCCGCCTTCAGGATGCCGGCGGCCATCAGGTAGGGGTTCACCATGGAATCGACGGCGCGGTACTCGAAGCGGCCGGGAGCGGAGAGCCGCAAGCCCGTAGTG
This sequence comes from Actinophytocola sp., assembly GCA_009377395.1. GTDB lineage: Bacteria > Actinomycetota > Actinomycetes > Mycobacteriales > Pseudonocardiaceae > Haloechinothrix_A. The sequence continues at coordinate 729 of WHUB01000219.1, forward strand.
CGGTTCTGGTAGCCCCAGTCTGCAAAGACCGGTGCCCAGAAGCCGGTGTCCCACAGTCTGCGATAGGAATTGACGGTCGAGCAACCGATGGCGGTGAGCGCGGCGAGGTGCTTGACGATGCCGCCGATGACGTAGAGACCAATCTTGCCCGGCATTTGCAGGTCATCCGTCTCGGGCATGAAGGTGTTCTCGCCGCCCTTGCAATACAGGAAATTCTGCTCCATGCCCGGCAAAGCATCGGCGTCGTTGCCGAGCAGAGTCAATTCGTCGGCTCC
>WHUB01000021.1 GCA_009377395.1 Actinophytocola sp.
TCGGCGTGTGCGCGGGGATCACGCCGTTCAACTTCCCGATCATGGTGCCGCTGTGGATGCATCCCATCGCGATCGCCACCGGCAACACCTTCGTGCTCAAACCGTCCGAACGCGACCCGTCCGCGTCGAACCTCGTGGCGCGGCTGTATGCGGAGGCGGGGCTGCCGGACGGGGTGTTCAACGTCGTCCACGGCGACAAGACCGCCGTCGACGCCCTGCTGGCCCACCCCGACGTCGCCGCCGTGTCGTTCGTCGGCTCCACCCCGATCGCCCGCTACGTGCACGAGCAGGCCACCGCCACCGGCAAGCGGGTGCAGGCGTTGGGTGGGGCGAAGAACCACGCCGTCGTGCTGCCCGACGCGGACCTGGAGTTCGCCGCCAACCACCTCACCGCCGCCGCCTATGGCTCGGCCGGGCAGCGCTGCATGGCCGTCTCCGTCGGCGTCGCCGTCGGCGACGCCGGAGACGCCCTGGTCGACGTGCTCAAGGACAAGGCCGAGGCCATCCAGGTCGGTCCCGGTGACGACCCCGCCAGCGACATGGGACCGCTGGTCACCGCGCAAGCGCGGCAGCGGGTTGTCGACGCCGTCGCCACTGGGGCGACCCAGGGCGCCGACGTCGTGGTCGACGGCCGCGGTCACACCGTGGCCGGACACGAGGACGGCTTCTGGGTCGGTCCCTCCCTGCTCGACCGGGTCACCCCGGACATGGCCGCCTATCAAGAGGAAATCTTCGGGCCGGTGCTGGCCGTGGCGCGGGTGGAGACCGTGGACGAGGCCATCGCGCTGATCAACAGCAACCCCTACGGCAACGGCACCGCCCTGTTCACCAGCAGTGGTGCGGCCGCGCGCAAGTTCCAGCGCGAGGTGCACGTCGGCATGATCGGCATCAACGTGCCCATCCCGGTGCCGATGTCCTACTACTCCTTCGGTGGCTGGAAAGACTCCCTCATCGGCGACAGCCCCATCCACGGCCCCGACGGCGTCCGCTTCTACACCCAGGCCAAGACCGTCACCACCCGCTGGCCCGACATCCAGCGCAGCGTGAACGCCGCTTTCCACTTCCCCACGACTTCCTGATTGGAGCCGACCATGACCGCATCCGCTAAGACCGTCGTCGGCAACCTGTGCCTCGGTTCCGCGCCCGACTCGTGGGGTGTGTGGTTCCCGGAGGACGAGCACCAGGTGTCCTACACCCAGTTCCTCGACGAGCTGGTGGAGGCCGGGTACACGTGGCTGGAGATCGGCCCGTACGGCTACCTGCCCACCGACCCCGCGGTGCTGGCCGAGGAGGTGGCCAGGCGGGGGCTCAAGGTCTCCGGTGGCACCACGTTCGGCGCGCTGCACCGCCCCGAGCAGTGGGACGACATGCTCGCGCAGACCCGCAAGGTCGCCGAGCTGACCGCCGCCGTCGGCGCGCAGCACCTGGTGTTCATCCCGCCGATGTATCGGGACGAGAAGACCGGCGACTACACCGAGTCGCCCGAGCTGACCGCCGAGCAGTGGGCCGGGTTCGGCAAGGCGGCGGACGAGCTGGGCAAGATCCTGCTGAACGAGTACGACGTCCGGCTGTGCCTGCACCCGCACGCCGACAGTCACATCCAGACGCAGGCCGAGATCGAGCGCTACCTCAATGAGAGTGACGCCCGCTACGCCAACCTCTGCCTCGACACCGGCCACGTCGCCTACGGTGGCGGCGACAACGTCGACCTCATCCGCCGCTACGCCGAACGGGTCGAGTACGTCCACATCAAACAGATGGACTCCGCCGTGCTCGACCAGGTCGCCGAGGAAGGACTGTCCTTCGGCGAGGCGGTCAAGCGCGGCGTCTGCGTAGAACCACCCGCCGGGGTACCGAACCCGGCGAGCATCATCGAAGAACTGTCCACATTGGAGCACGACAGGTTCGTCATCGTTGAGCAGGACCTGTACCCGTGCGCACCCGACGTTCCGCTCCCCATCGCGGTCCGCACCCGCGAGTACCTGAACGGTGTCGGCCTCGCCGGCACCACCCGACCTCGATCGCAGCTCGCGGCCGAGTAACCCCACCGAAAGATACGAGGTGTTCTCAATGACGAGGCGATTCACCCGACGACTTTCGTCCGTCCTGGCGGCCATCGCGACGGCCGCGCTCGTGCTGGCCGGATGTAGCAGCACGGGCGGCGCGCAGGAAGAGCAAGCCGCGCTGGACACACCCGAGTACAAGATCGCGATGATCACGCACGCCGAGCCGGGTGACACCTTCTGGGACATCATCCGCAAGGGCGCCGAGGCCGCGGCGCAGAAGAGCAACATTGACCTCCAGTACGCGTCCAGCCCCGAGGCGGGCCAGCAGGCGACGCTGGTGGACAACGCCATCGACCAGGGCGTCGACGGCATCGCGCTCACGCTGGCCACGCCGTCCGCAATGAAGGGCGTCGTCCAGCGCGCCAACAACGCCGGCATCCCGGTGATCGCCTTCAACTCCGGTATCGACGACTGGGAAGAGGTCGGTGCGATGTCCTACTACGGCACCGACGAGACCCTCGCCGGGACCGCGTTCGGCAAGCGCCTCAACGACGAGGGCGCCAAGCACGCGCTGTGTGTGGTCCAGTCGCAGGGTCAGGTCGCGCTGGAGGAGCGCTGCCAGGCGTTGAAGGACGCCTTCAACGGCAAGACCACCAAGATCTACGTCAACGGCGAGGACATGACCTCGGTGCAGTCGACGCTCGAGGCGAAGCTCCAGGCCGACCCGAGCATCGACTACGTCGCCACGCTCGGCGCGCCGTACGCGCTGACCGCGCTCGACTCGGTCAAGAGCGCGGGCAGTACGGCGGAGGTGGCGACCTTCGACACCAACGAGGAACTGGTGAGCAAGATCAAGGACGGCTCGGTCAACTTCGCCGTCGACCAGCAGCCGTACCTCCAGGGCTACCTGACGGTCGACGCGTTCTGGCTGTACCTGTCCAACGGCAACTTCGCGGGCGGCAGCAAGGAGCCGGTGCTGACCGGTCCCGCGTTCATCGACCAGAGCAACGTCGACACCATCGTCAAGTACGCCCAGAAGGGAACTCGGTGATCGACCATGGCGACGCAAAGTCCTCCTCGTGAGTCAGCGACGCCCAGCCCCTCACCGTCACCGACGGCGGCGGGGAGTGACCCCGCCCGCATCACCCAACGCTCGCTGGCGCGGCGGTTCGTGACGCGGCCCGAGGTGGGGTCGTTGATGGGCGCCATCGCGGTGTTCCTGTTGTTCTTCGCGGTGGCGACGCCGTTCCGTGAGCTGGACTCACTGTCCACAGTGGCGTATGCCAGCTCGACGATCGGGATCATGGCTGTCGGGGTGTCGCTGCTGATGATCGGTGGCGAGTTCGACCTGTCGGCCGGTGTCGGGGTGATCACGTCGGCGTTGGCGGCGGGCATGTTCGCCTACGAGCTGTCGCTGAACGTGTGGGTCGGCGCGGCACTCGCGCTGGTGTTGTCGCTGACGATCGGTTTCCTCAACGGCTATCTGGTCGTCAAGACCAAACTGCCCAGCTTCCTGATCACCCTGTCGACGTTTTTGATGTTGCAGGGGCTGAATCTGGCGGTGACGCGGTGGGTGACCGGCAGTGTCGCCAGTCCGCCGATCTCCGATATGGCCGGTTTCGGCTCGGCGTCGAAGGTGTTCGCGTCGTCGTTCACCGTCGCCGGGGTCGGGGTGCAGCTCACGGTGGTGTGGTGGATCGCGTTCATCGCGCTGGCCACCTGGGTGTTGCTGCGCACGAAGGTGGGCAACTGGATCTACGCCGCCGGGGGTAACGCCGAGGCCGCCCGCGCGGTGGGGGTGCCGGTGAACGCCACCAAGATCGGGTTGTTCATGACGGTCGGGTTCATGGCCTGGTTCGTCGGCATGCACAACCTGTTCCGCTTCAACACCGTCCAGTCCGGCGAAGGGGTCGGCCAAGAGTTGATCTACATCGCCGCCGCCGTCATCGGCGGGTGCGCGCTGATGGGCGGCTGGGGCACCGCCATCGGCGCCGCGATCGGCGCGCTGATCCTGGGCATGGCCCAGCAAGGTGTCGTCTACGCGGGCTGGAACCCGGACCTGTTCATGTTCTTCATCGGCGCCACCCTGCTCATCGCCGTGGTGCTCAACCTGTGGGTGCGGCTGCGCGCCCAGCGGAGGTGACCGGCCATGACCACCACCGAAACCGCTCCGGTGCTGGAGCTGACCGACATCGGCAAGAGCTTCGGCAACATCCACGCCCTGCGCGGGGTGAGCCTGTCGGTCCGCGCTGGGGAGGTCACCTGCATCCTCGGCGACAACGGCGCAGGCAAGTCCACCCTCATCAAGATCATCTCGGGGTTGTATCAGCACGACACCGGCCACTACCAGGTCGCCGGTCGGCCGATGAAGTGCTCGTCCCCGAGGGACGCGCTGGACCAGGGCATCGCCACCGTGTATCAGGATCTGGCACTGGTGCCGCTGCTGCCGGTGTGGCGCAACTTCTTCCTCGGCTCCGAACCCACCCTCGGGGTGTGGCCGCTGCGGCGGCTCGACGTCGCCCACATGCGGCGCACAGCCGACGAGGAACTGCGCAAGATGGGCATCGACATCCCCGACATCGACCAGCCAGTCGGCACGCTCTCGGGCGGGCAGCGGCAGGTGCTCGCCATCGCGCGGGCGATCCACTTCGGCGCCAAGGTGCTGATCCTGGACGAGCCCACCGCCGCACTCGGGGTCAAGCAGTCCGGAGTGGTGTTGAAGTACATCTCCGCCGCCCGCGAGGCCGGGCTCGGGGTCATCTTCATCACTCACAACCCGCACCACGCCTACCTGGTCGGCGACCGCTTCGTCATCCTGCGCCAAGGCACCCTCGAACTCTCGGCACCCAGAGCCGAACTCACGTTGGATGACTTGACGCACCACATGGCGGGCGGCGCCGAACTCGACGCCCTCAAACACGAACTGCAACGCATCGACGCCCCCGACCTCGGCGCGGTGCACGACAAGGAGAAGACATGAGCATGGGCATCGGTGTGATCGGGGCCGGGTGGATCGGTCAGGAGCACATTCGTCGGCTCACCGAGCGGGTGGTCGGCGCGAACGTGGTCGCGGTGACCGACATCGACGCCGAACGCGCCAAAAAGGTCGCGTCCGATGTGGACGCCCGTGCCCTGGGCACCGGGCAGGAGGTGATCGACGACCCGGCCGTCGAGGCCGTCGTCGTCACCTCGTGGGGGCCGACGCACGCGGAGTACGTGCTGGCCGCCATCGCCGCGGGCAAGCCCGTGTTCTGCGAGAAGCCGCTCGCCACCACGGCCGAGGACTGCCTGCGTATCGTGGAGGCCGAGCAGGCCCACGGGCGCAGGCTGGTGCAGGTCGGGTTCATGCGCCGCTACGACGCGGGCTACCGGCAGCTCAAGCAGGTCATCGACTCCGGCGGGATCGGCACGCCGCTGCTGATGCACTGCGCGCACCGCAACCCGACCGTGCCGGAGGGCTACCACTCGGCGATGGCCGCGCAGGACACCGCCATCCACGAGATCGACACCGTGCGCTGGCTGCTCGAGGACGAGATCGTCAGCGCCCAGGTGATCACGCCGCGGTCGACGTCGAACAAGTACGACCACCTGACCGACCCGCAGTTCATGCTGTTCGAGATGGCCGGCGGGGCGCGGATCGACTTGGAGGTGTTCGTCAACTGCCAGTACGGCTACGACATCCGCTGCGAGACGGTCGGCGAGACCGGCAGCGTCAGCCTCCCGGATCCGGCGCAGGTGTGGCTGCGCAGCGCCGGCCAGGTGCGCACCGAGGTGTATCAGGACTGGAAGGACCGCTTCGCCGACGCGTTCGACGTCGAGCTCACCGAATGGGTGCGGGCGATTCACGACGACGGCGAGCCGACCGGGCCGAGCGCGTGGGACGGCTACGCCGCGTCGGTCATCAGCGACGCGACCGTCGAGTCGCTGCACACCGGCCGGGTGGTCAACACCCAACTCAAGGACCGCCCCGACTTCTACGGGTAGGAGCTAACCATGGTGAAGATCGCACTGGATCCCGCGATGTATCACGCGGACCTCTCAGTCGCCGACGAGGTCCGCAAGGCCGCCGAACTCGGCTACGAGTACCTGGAGCTGTCGCCGCGCGCCGACTTCTTCTTCTGGCACAAGTACCCGAAGGCCGACGACGCCGCGATCGCCGAGGTCAAGCGGGCCATGCGCGAGACCGGCGTCAGCGTGGTGTCGCTGGTGCCGGTGTTCAACTGGGCCTCGCCCGACGAGCAGGAACGCCAGGCGCAGGTGCGTAACTGGCGGCGGCTGCTGGAGATCGCCGCCGAGCTGGAGTGCCCGATCGTCAACTCGGAGCTGTCCGGTGACCCGAACGACCCGCTGCGCTCCGAGCACGCCTTCTACAAGTCGATGGAGGAGCTGCTCCCGGTCTTCGAGTCATACGGCATCGGGCTCAACCTCGAGGCGCACCCCTACGACTTCTGCGAGGACAACGACGAGGCGGTGCACATCGTGCGCGGCGTCAACAAGCCGTGGGTGAACTACCTGTACTGCGGCCCCCACACGTTCCACCTCTCCGACGGCGCGGGCGACGTCCGCCGGATGATGTCCTACGCCGGACAGCGGCTGCGGCACGTGCACATCGCGGACTGCTTCAACCACCGCGCCAACGTCGGCAACCGCTACATCGTCAATCCGCCCGGTGTGGACGCCCGCATCCACCAGCACAACGAGATCGGCAACGGCGAGGTCGCCTGGGACGAGTTCTTCGCGACCCTGCGTGAGTCCGATTTCGACGGTGTCGCGACGGTGTGCGTGTTCGGCTGGGAGGAAGGCGCCGACGACATCCACCGCCGCATGCTGGAACGCGTGCGGAAGGAGCTCTGCTAGACCGGCGCCGGTTGGCCGACCCGCACCGGCAGTCCGGTGTGGACTGACTGCTCGCACGCCTCGGCGAGCTCGAGGCTGCGCAGGCTGTCGCGCGCGGGGGAGGGATTGTCGACCTCTCCCGCCGCGATGGCGGCGAACGTGAGCATCTCGTGGATGTAAGCGGGCCGGTATCGCTCCTGGAAGCCCTGGTAGGCGTTCGGCCGCACGCGCGGGCCGTCCGGTTCGAGCGAGGTGAGCGGGGTGCGCGCGTCCATGCCGACCGCCAGCGTGTCCCGGCTGCCGAACAGCTCCATCCGGCAGTCGTACCCGGCAGGGTCGTGCCGGGACGCCGAGAGCAGCGCGTGCGCGCCGCTGGCGAACCGCAGCGTGGCGACCACGTTGTCCCAGTCGCCGATGTCGGCGAACGCCTCGTCGACGAGCACCGAGCCGGAGGCGTACACCTCGACGACCGGCTCGCCGAGCAGCCACGGGATGACGTCGAGGTCGTGGATCAGGCAGTCCCGGAACAGCCCGCCCGAGCCGGCGATGAACTCGCGTGCGGGTGGCTCGGCGTCGTTGCAGACCGCGCGCACGTGGTACACGGTGCCTGCCTCGCCGGAGTGGAGCCTGCGGTACAGCTCGACTGTGGCGGGGTCGAAGCGGCGGTGGAAGCCGACGACGACCGGCACGCCGGACGCCTCGATCTCGGGCACCAGCTCGCGCATCTCGGCGAGGCTCGCCGCGAGCGGTTTCTCGCACAGCACCGGCGTGCCGGTCGTGATCGCCGCGCGGACCAGCTCGGCGTGACTGCCGGTCGGGGTGGCGACGACCAGCCCGTCGCAGGACTCGATGAGCGCGCCGAGGTCGTCGGTCGCGGTGACCGTGCCGCCGAGGCTCGCGGCGACGTCGCGCGCTCTGCCCGGCGCGGGGTCGTACAGCACGACCTCGTCGAACTCCTCGAGCGTGGCGAGGTTGGCGGCGTGCATTGTGCCGATCCGGCCTGCTCCCGCGACTGCGATCCGCATGGCGACCCTTCCGCATTGTTGATTAGAGCGCTCTAATTTGGAGCGCTCCAAATCGTGTACGGTGAGGCCGAGCGTGTCAAGGGAGGTGGGCGGTGGCCAGGCCGACGATGGAGGACGTCGCCGCGCGCGCCGGGGTGTCCCGCGCCCTGGTGTCGCTGGTCATGCGCGGCTCACCCAAGGTCAGCGAGCGCCGCAGGCAGGCCGTGCTCGACGCCGCGGCCGAGCTCGACTACGCGCCGCACGCGATGGCCCGCTCGCTGGCGAGTAGGACGTCCACCCTGCTCGGGGTGCTGGTCTCGGACCTGCACAACCCGTTCTTCGCGGAGATCGTCGACGGCCTCGACGAGGTGGCGCGGGCGGAGGGGTTCGAGCTGATCATCAACACCGGCGGGCTCGACCCGGAGCGCGAGCGCGACGCCGTCGGGCGGCTGCTGTCGTTCCGGCCCGCCGGCCTCGCGCTGCTCGGCGCCGCCGTGCCGTCGGCAGACATCGCCGATGCCGCGCGGCGGCTGCCGGTCGTCGTGGTGGCGCGACCGGCCCGCATCGCCCGGGTCGGCACCGTCAACGACGACGGCCGTCTCGGTGCCCGGCTCGCGGTGGATCATCTCGTCGACGTGGGCCACACCCGGATCACGCATTTCGACGGCGGCCGCACCACGGAGGCGCGGATCCGCCGGGACGGCTACGCCGCCGCGATGCGGGCGCACGGCCTCGAGCCGGACGTGATCCGCAGCGAGTACACCGACGCCGGGGGTGAGAAGGCGGCGGCCCGGCTGCTCGAGCGAGGCGGGGAGCTGCCCACCGCCGTCGTCGCGGCCAACGACGTCAACGCCGTCGGGGCGCTGTCGACGTTCGCCGACGCGGGGCTGGCGGTGCCGGACGACATCTCCGTCGTCGGCTACGACAACACCGCGCTGAGCGCGCTGCGGCGCATCGCACTGACGACCGTCGACCAGCCGCGCGCCGAGATGGGGCAGCTCGCCGCGCGGGCGCTGGTGCGCCGAGCACAGGCCGGGCGGGGCAAGCCGGAACGCCGCCTCGTCACGCCGTCCCTGGTCGTCCGGTCGACGACGGCCCCGCCGCGCCGCTGAGGTACACGGCGGCACACTGGTGGCTGCCCCACGGAGAGGAGCCACCATGCCGGACATGAGCCCCGTCGCCGTTGTCACCGGCGCCGGGTCGGGACTCGGCCGCCACATCGCCGTCGCGCTGGCGGGTGACGGCTATCGGGTCGCGCTGGTCGGACGCCGGGCCGAGGCGCTGCGCGAGACGGCGGCCGACATCGCGTCCGACCGCGCGTACGTGCTGCCGGCCGACCTCACCGATCCCGCCGTCGTCGCCGCGACCTTCGACACGGTGAGCCGCGACTGGGGCAGGGTGGACGTGCTGGTCAACAACGCCGGTACGTTCGGGCCGCCCGGCGCCGTCGACGAGATCTCGCCCGAGCAGTGGCAACAGGTCGTCGACACCAACCTCACCGGCGCCTTCCTCTGCGCGCACCACGCGGTGCGCGTGATGAAGACGCAGCAGCCGCAGGGCGGCAGGATCATCAACAACGGCTCGATCTCCGCGCACAGCCCCCGGCCCGCGAGCGTTGCCTACACCGCGACCAAGCACGCCATCACCGGGCTCACGAAGTCGATCTCGCTCGACGGCCGTGACCACGGCATCGCGTGTGGACAGATCGACATCGGCAACGCCGCCACCGACATGACCAGCGGGATCGCCACCGGCGCGCGGCAGGCCGACGGCAGCGTGAAACCGGAGCCCACGTTCGACGCGAACCACGCCGCGCGAGCCGTGCTCTACATGGCGAACCTGCCGCCGGAAGCCAACGTGCAGTTCCTGACGATCACCGCGACGACCATGCCTTACATCGGCCGGGGGTAGTGGTTCACGCCATCAGACTCGCCGCGAGGGTGGCGCCCAGCTCCCAGCAGGCTTCGAGGTCCGCCTTGGTCGGTTCGCCGGTGACGGTGACCGGCGCCGCCGACGTCTCCCACTCCAGGCCGGTGACGATTCGCTCGATGCCGCGCGTCGTGCCGGCGACATCGCTGCCGCCGTGCACGTAGTAGCTGTACGGCCTGCCCTTCGTCGCGTCCAGGCACGGGTAGTAGACGTTGTCGAAGAAAAGCTTCAAAGCGCCGGACATGTAGCCGAGGTTGGCCGTCGTGCCGAGCAGGTAGCCGTCGGCGGCGAGCACGTCGGACGGCGTCGCGCCCAGCGCCGGTGTGCGCACGACGTCGACGCCCTCGATCTCGTCCGTGGTCGCGCCGTCGACGACCGCCTCGAACATCGCCTGCACGTTCGGCGACGGCGTGTGGTGCACGATCAGCAGCGTCGGCATGGTCACCAGGGTGCCTCATGTCGCGCGGTCGTTACCGTGAGGCATGCCCGAGCCGCGAGAACTCACCGTCGAGCTGCCCGCGCTGACCGTCGCCGCGCTGGCATGGGGGCCGGAGGACGGACCGCTGGCGCTGTGCCTGCACGGGTTCCCGGACACCGCATGGACCTGGCGCCACCTCGGCCCGGTGCTCGCCGAACGTGGCTGGCGGGTGGTCGCGCCGTTCACCCGGGGATACGCGCCGACCGGACCGGCGTCGGACGGCGACTACCGGGTGGGCGCGCTGATGACCGACGCGCTCGACCTGGGCCGCGCCCTCGACGCCAACGCCGACGCGGTCCTCGTCGGCCACGATTGGGGCGCGGTGACCGCTTACGGCATCTCGGCCCACGCCCCGGCAATGTTCGGCCGGGTCGTCGCCATGGCTGTGCCACCGATCGACGCCATCTCCGACACCGCCCGCGCGAACTGGCGCATTGCGGGCGCACAAGTCCTGCGTAGCTGGTACACGATGTTCAATCAGCTCCCCGCCCTGCCGGAGCGAGTCTTCGAGCCGCTGGTGCGACTGCTGTGGCGGCGCTGGTCGCCCGGCTACGACGCCACCGACGACCTCGCGTTGCTCGCCGAGGCGATGCCCGATCACGCCCACCGCAAGGCCGCGCTGACCTACTACCGGCACACGCTGCTGCCGCGCGGCACCGCGCGGCGCTACGACGCCGCCAACCGCGACTGGCTCCGCTCGCCCCGGGTGCCGACGCTCTACCTGCACGGCGCCGGCGACGGCTGCCTGAGCCCCGGCTTCGCCGAGCGCGCGGCGCAGCATCTTCCGGACGGCAGCGAGACCGGGCTGGTGGCGGACGCGGGACACTTCCTGCACCTCGAAAAGCCCGGCGAAGTCAACGCCAGGATCGCGAACTTCATCGGACACGCCGATGGGGCGCCGTCAGCGGACTGACGACGCCCCACCCGGTCCCCTCCTACCGGTCGGTCGAGAACAGGTACAGGCCGTCGTCGCGGTCGCTGCCCGCCACGATGGTCTTGCCGTTCCGGGTGAACGCCTCGACGCCCCAGAAGTCATTGCCTTCCGGCGCCAGGTACGACCCGGTCTCGACCAGCTCGCAGGTGCTGGTATCCGACGGGTCCGTGCACTGGATTTCCAGTGCCCGCATGCCACCCGAGTAGTAGGACAGGTACGCCCGGCTCGGGTCGTTCGGGTCGGTAGCCACCTCGTGCACCGACAGGTCACCGAACCCGGATGCGAACGCCGGGTCGTGCGCCTCGTCGATGGCGTAGGTGTCCAGATCCTGGTTGGTCGCGGCGTCGAACAGGTGGACGTAGCCCCAGCCGTCGAAGATGGCATCGACGTCCACCTCGTGCCCGACCTGGCCGAGCGCCGGGTTGGCCTCCGGATAGCTGCCGGACACGCTGTCGAACAGCTTGTGGAAGGCGTTGTGCGTGGTGCACACGCCGACCACCGGTTGGGTGAAGGCGCCCGAGCCGCAGAACGGCGCGTCGGGACTCGCCGCCTCGCCGGCGTGGTGGTTGACGAACACGACCGCGTCATAGCCAGCCGCGATGGCTTGGTCGGCCTTCTGACCCGGGAAGCACGGGGCCTCCGGCGCGCTCGGGTCGCCGACCGGGCCGCGCTGCACGACCGCGATGAGCTCCTCGCCCGGGTCAAGCGACACCCCGGCGCTGCTCGCGGGCGGAACCGGCGCGGAGTCCGGGCAGGCGTAGCCGACGTAGACGGTCGGGCCGTTGAGACGCCGGTCCGGAAGCTCCGTCGCCGGCGCGGCCCCGCCGACTGCCACCGAGGGGTACACGCCCGCGTTGGGGCCGGTGGCGATGAGGAAGTCGCCGACCGCGAACGGCGCGAAGTCCTCGTCGGTGCCGACGAAGAACCGGTTGTCGGCGGTGAACTCGGCCTGGTGGGCGTTGCCCTCCGGCGGCAGCGAGCGGCTCTCGGCAGGCACCTGGGTGTTGGATGGGTCGGCCAGCTCGGGGTCGATCGCCGCGTAGTCGGTGTCACCGAGGAACTGGGCGCTCCTCGGGTTGGTGACGTCGAGCTGGACGAAGCCGCCGTCCCAGTACGAGACGAGCATGATCCACCGGCCCTCGATCTTCTTGACGACCATGTCGTGGATGAACGAGCTGGTCAGCCCGATCTCCGGCTGATCGACGTCGTGGTCGTTCAGGTCGTACTCGGCGATGAGGCGGGGCCGCTTCGGGTTGGTGATGTCGAGGATGTCGACGTCGGGGAACTCAAGGTTGTCCACGATGACCGTATAGGCCTTGTCGCCGGCGTCCCAGGCGAACGCGCTGTGGATGTCGTTCGAGTCGGCGAAGCCGCGGTCGCCGAAGTGCTCCGACAGCTTCCTCGGCTTCAGCGGGTTGGAGACGTCGTACAGCGACACGCCGCCCTTGCCCTGCGGGCCGCACTGCTCGTTGTTGGTCACCAGCATGGTGCCGTTGAAGAACCTGGTCGACACGTTCAATGCCTGCACACCCTCGCCGGGACGGCTGTCCTGCGAGTGCGGGATGAAGCCGACGCGTCGTGGGTTCTCCAGGTCGGCGATGTCGACGACGAAGACGCCCGCGTCGGGATCGGTGATGCCGCCGGCCTCGGAGTTGGTGGCGCAGGTGGGTTTGCCCCAGTGCGCCAGGTAGGCGTGGGTGCCGCGCGGGTCGACGCCCACGTCGGCGATGATGTCGTCACCGTCGGTCAGGTCGGCCTTGCCCAGTAGTTGGAGGTCGCCTTCCGCGCCGGTGCCAAGCAGGTGTCCGTCAGGTGTGCCGTGCTGGTCCGGGTGCGCTTGTGCCGCCACCCCGGTAAAGCCCCACGCCACCGCAAGGGTCGCGGCGACGAGTGCGGTCTTCGCACGTCCTCGCTTCATCGTTTCTCCTCGATACTCACAGTTGTGTCCCCTGCGAGATATTCGATGAAGACGTGACGGAGGTTACGTTTCCGCCGATCGTCAGCCGAGCAGCTCCGTGACGTCGGCGCGCAACCGGTCGAAGACGTCGTCCGCGTCGCCGGCCCCGGCGGGCCGGACCACCTGGAGGTACGCCTTGAGCTTCGGTTCCGTGCCGGACGGCCGCACCACCACCCGGACGCCGTCGCCGGCGAGCCGGAGCACGTCCGCATCCGGCAGCAGATCCTCAGCCACGACCGGCACCCCGGCGAGCGTGGCCGGCGGCTCGGCCCGCAGCCGCGCCATCAGCGTGCCGATGACACCGAGGTCGGTCACCCGGATCGAGACCTGGCCGGTCAGGTGCACGCCGTGCGCCCGGTCCAGCTCGGCGAGCGCGTCGGTCACCGACGAGCCGGCCGCCTTGCGGCTCGCGGCGAGGTCGGCGGCGAGCACGGCGGCGGAGATGCCGTCCTTGTCCCGCACCGACTCGGGGTCGACGCACAGCCCGAGCGCCTCCTCGCAGGCGTACACCAGGCCGTCCCCGGCGCGGACCAGCCACTTGAAGCCGGTCAGCGTCTCCGCGTAGCGGGCGTCGTGTGCCGCCGCGATCGAGGCCGGCATCGACGACGACACGATTGTGGTCGACACCAGCGGCTCGGGGTGCGCCGCGCGGTCCAGCGTGGCGAGCACGTACTCGCCGAGCAGCGCGCCGGTCTCGTCGCCGCGCAGCATCCGGAACCGTCCGCCGTCGCGGACGCCGATGGCGCAGCGGTCGGCATCGGGGTCGAGCGCGACCGCCAGGTCGGCGTCGGCCTTGTCCGCGAGCGCCAGCAGCGCGTCGCACGCGCCCGGCTCCTCGGGATTGGGAAACGCCATGCCGCCGAAGTCCGGATCCGGCTCGAACTGCTCGGCCACCACGACGACGTCGGTGAAACCTGCCAGCCGCAGAGCGTCGAGCGCCACCTGGCCGCCCACGCCGTGCAGCGGCGTCAGCGCGATTCGCAGGTCCCGCGCGGTGCCACGCGGCAGCGAGGCTGCCCGGTCGAGGTAGCGCCGCAGCATGTCGTCCGGCAGCCGGAGCCAGGTGTCCGCGCGGGGGACCGCGACAGCGGCGGGCGCCGCCGCGATGGCGGTCTCGATGTCGGTGTCGGCGGGCGGCACGATCTGCGCGCCGGTGTGGTCGTAGAGCTTGTAGCCGTTGTCCGGTGCGGGATTGTGCGACGCGGTGAGCTGGATGCCCGCCGCCGCGCCCAGCTCGCGCACCGCGTACGCGAGCACCGGCGTCGGCAGCGGTTCGGCGAACACGCGGACGTCGAAACCGGCGGCGGCCAGCACTCCGGCCGCGTCGGCGGCGAAGGTGTCCGAGCCGTGCCGGGCGTCCCTGCCGATCAGCACGATGCCGCCGTCAGGCAGCCAGCGCGCCACGCCGGAGGTCGTGCGCACCACCACCGCGCGGTTCATCCCGTTCGGCCCGGCCCGCACCGGCCCGCGCAGCCCGGCCGTGCCGAACCGGAGCTGACCCGCCATCCGATCGGCGAGGTCGGCGGCGGCGTCGGCGTCGCCCGCGAGTGCGGCGGCGAGCACCGCCTGCAGTTCGTCGCGATCGGACGCGTCGACGTCGTCGGCGATCCAGCGCAGCGCGGCGTCCCGTAGCGCCGGGTCCATCAGGCCCGCGCCATGAGGTCCCGCAACAGCGTGCCCGCCCGCGTCGCGGCCGCCCGCCCCGCCGCGAGGACCTCCTCGTGGTTGAGCGGCTGCCCGGACAGCCCCGCCGCCAGGTTGGTGACGAGCGACAGCCCGAACACCTCGACGCCGAGCGCGCGGGCCTGGATCGCTTCCAGCACGGTGGACATGCCGACCAGGTCGGCGCCGAGGGTGCGGAGCATCCTGATCTCGGCGGGGGTCTCGAAGTGCGGCCCGTGCAGGCCGGCGTAGACGCCCTCGGCGAGCTCGGGGTCGATCTCCCGCGCGATGTGGCGGAGCCGGGGCGAGTACAGGTCGGTCAGGTCGACGAACGTCGCTCCGACCAGTGGCGACAGCCCGGTCATGTTGAGGTGGTCGCTGATCAGCACCGGCTGGCCGACCCGGAAGCCGTCGCGCAGTCCGCCGGCCGCGTTGGTCAGCAGCACCGCCTTCGCGCCCGCTGCGGCTATGGTGCGTATCCCGTGCACCACGGCGTCGACCCCGAGACCCTCGTAGATGTGGCTGCGGCCGAGCAGCACCAGCGCCCGCTTGTCGCCGACGCGGACCGACCGGATGGTGCCGCCGTGGCCCTCGGCGGCCGGTTTGGCGAACCCGGGCAGGTCGCCGAGGTCGAGCTCGGCGTCGGGTGTAGCGATCACGTCGGCGGCGGTGCGCCAGCCGGAGCCGAGCACCAGCGCGATGTCATGGCCGCCGACCCTGGTGTGCTCGGCGATGGCGGCGGCCGCGTCCGCAGCAAGATCAGCAGTCACGCCGCAAAGCCTATTGGGTCGTCGCCGAGCGGGCGAGGATGTCGGTCCGCGCTCGTACGATCACGCCGCTGAAGCAAGACAGAGCCCCGGCGACATGGCCAGGGGCCAGGGGTCATCCGGGGCTATTCGTACGTGAGTGTAACAGCATGTATGGGAAACGGGGTAGCGATGATCGAGGACGGAGCGTGGGTCGAGTCGTGGCTGTCTGCCCCACGGTTCGCGGTGTATCTCGCCGCTGCGGATGGCGATCGGCTCCGCGCCCTCCGCCTCTACGAGTGGAACGCCGCCGTCTCCGCCGCGCTGCAAGACGACCTGTCACACCTGGAAGTCGGCCTGCGGAACGCCTACGACCGCGCGCTCTGCGATGCCAGGGACGATCGGGAACGGCACTGGGTGTTCGACGCCGACCGGCTGTTCCCTCCGGCATGGCAGAAAGCCGCCAACGGTGTCCGCTACGACGCCAACAAGACCACCCGCAAGCTGCTCGCCAACGCCATCCGCACGGCGGCCGGCTCGACTCCACAGAGCGTTCCGGCCGGGCGTCGCCCGCCGCGCGATCGACGAGCCGATCAAGCGATTGCACTGGCTCCGCAACCGGGTCGCCCACCACGAGCCACTGCTCGGGATCGACCTGCTCGCTCGATGTGACGACGTGCTGGCGCTCGCCGGGTTCATTCTTCCCGAACTGCGGTCCTACATCGCCGCTACCAGCGCCTGCTCGATGCTGCTCACGCGGTGGGAGCGTGTCAGCCGACCTTGAATGTGGGCGCGATGGGGTCGAACATCGCGATCTGGCCCCGCGACTCCTGCTCGGTCGGCACCGTCAGCTGCACCACCCACAGGCTCGAGCCGGACCGGCTGAGGCGGGCGAACGTGGTCCGCCCTATGACCTCGCCAGGCTGCGCGGTGGCAGACTCCGGCTTCGACCGCAGCGGGGTGGTCCTGGTTTCGATCGTGCGGTAGGTGAGGGTGTCCTCGGTGCGGTCGGCGAGCACGAAGTTCGGCGCCGGCCAGAACGACCGCAGCCCCTCCAGGTAGCCGCCGACGTCCTTGCCGGGGAAGTACCCGGGGAACCGCTCGACCGCGAGCATGAAGTGGCCGTTGGGCGAGACGAACTGCACCAGCGTGCTCGCCGGCAGCGTGCCTGCCGGTTGCTGCGTGACGAACCGGGTCCACCCGGCGGGGACGTCGATCTGGAACTGCCCGCCGGTGTCGCCGGTGAGGAAGCTCGCGTCGCCGCGCTGCGTGACGAGCGGCCCGATCGCGCCGGGTCCGCTGCCGAGGTGGCGCTCCGCGGCAGCGGGCAGCACGTCCCTCCCGGCGACGCCACGGGTGAGCGCGAACCCTCCCCCAGTCGCGAGTAGGAACACGACGACGGTGAGCACGGCGAACAGCGCGACGTGCCACGGCCGCGGCTGCTCGCCCCCGCGCGCCGAGCGGCCGAATGGCAGCGGGCCGGGGTCGGCGGCCAGCGGGGCGGTCGTGCCGGTGGCAGGCGGCTGCGCCGCGACCTCGGTCTCGTCGTCCGCTGCTTCCGGTTCGCCGTCCCCGGCGTCAGAGGCGTCGAACAGCGCGGGGTCGAACAGCGGCCTGCCCGGCTGCGGGCGCAGGTCGAACAGCGTGTCGCGCACCGTGGCCAGGTCCGGTCGCAGCTCGGGGTCCTTCGACATCAGGCCGCTGATCAGCGAGGCGAGCGGACCGGGTGACGGCTGCGGCACCTCGCCGTGCACGACGGCGGACGCCGTGGCGAGCGGGTCGCCGTCGGCGTCGTAGGGAGGCTCGCCCTCGAGCGCGGTGAACAGCGTCGCGCCGAGCCCCCACAGGTCGGCGGCCGGGCTGACCTTCCTCCCGGAGGCGAGTTCCGGCGCCATGTACGCGGGCGAGCCGAGCATCAGGCCGGACTTCGTCAGCGTGATGTCGGAGACGTTGCGGGCGATGCCGAAGTCGGTCAGCTTGATCCGGCCGTCCCGCGCCACCAGCACGTTCCCCGGCTTGACGTCGCGGTGCGTGATCCCGGCGTTGTGCGCGGCCTCCAGCGCGGCGGCCACCGCGTCACCGACCTCGGCAGCCTGTTCGAGGCTGAGTGGGCCGCTGCCTGCGATCAGCCCGGCGAGGTTGCGGGCGTTCAGCAGCTCCATCACGACGAACGGCTCGCCGTCCTCGCGCACCACGTCGTACAGCGTGATCACGTTCGGGTGAGACAGCGACGCGATGGCGCGGGCCTCCCGCAGCGCCCGCTCCCGCTGCTCCTCGGCCTGCGCGGCGGGGAAGCCGGGCGGCAGCCTGATCCCCTTCACCGCGACGGGCCGGTGCAGGAACTCGTCGTAGCCCGCCCACACGGTGCCCATCGACCCGGCACCGAGCTCGTCGCGAAGCCGATAGCGGCCCGCGACGAGGCGTTGCTCGTCGTCGGAACGGTCCCCGGTTGCTGCCACGGTGTCATTCTCACCGACGGCGACCAACTTCACATGATCGCCCTCGCCACAGCCCTTAGCATGGCTAGGTATGACAGAGGTGTCCCAGCCAGAGCGGCTCACGCTCGCCGCGGACTTCGACGACGCGACCCTGAGCCAGTGGCGGGACCGCGTCGCGGGCGTCCTCCGCAAGACCGGCGCGCTCGGAGCCGACGACGATGTGCCAGCGCCGGAACGTCTGCTCGCGACCACCACGTTCGACGGCATCGAGCTGCTGCCGCTCTACACCGCCGAGGACGCCGCCGACCTGCCGCCGGCCGGGTTCCCCGGCCTGGCGCCGTTCGTGCGCGGCACCCGTCCCGAGGGCGCCGTCGCCACCGGCTGGGACACCCGGGTGCACCACGCAGGCGCCGACCCGGTCGCCACCGCCGATGCGGTGCTGACCGACCTGGAGAACGGCGCGAACTCGGTGTGGCTGCGCGTCGGCGGCACCGCGCTGCCGGTCGATGCGCTGCCCGGCGTGCTCGGCGGCGTCTACGCCGACCTCGCGCCGGTCGTGCTCGACCCGGGCGCCGAGTACGCGGCCGCCGCCGAGCAACTTCTTGGCGTGTTCGCCGAGAAGTCCATCGCGCCGAGCGAGGCCATCGGCGTCCTCGGCGCCGACCCGATCGGCCTGCACGCGCGTACCGGTCAGCGGCACGACGTCGACCCCGCCGCCGAGCTGGCCGCCAGGATCAGTGCCAGCCACCCGAAGCTGCGCACCATCGTCGTCGACGCGCTGCCGTACCACGACGCGGGCGGTTCGGACGCCCAGGAACTGGCCGCGTCGATCGCCACCGGGGTCGCCTACCTTCGGGCGCTCACCGCGCACGGGCTCGGCGTCGCCGACGCCGCCGCCCAGCTCGAGTTCCGCTACGCCGCCACCGCCGAGCAGTTCCTCACCACCGCCAAGCTGCGCGCCGCGAGACGTCTCTGGGCGCGGGTGTGCGAGGCGTCCGGGGTCGCCGACGCCGACGCGGCCCGCGCCGCGCAACGCCAGCACGCCGTGACGTCGTCGGCGATGCTCAGCACCCGCGACCCGTGGGTGAACATGCTGCGCGGCACGCTCGCCTGCTTCGGCGCCGCCGCGGGCGGCGCGGACGCCATCACGGTGCAGCCGTTCGACGCCGCCATCGGCGTTTCCGACGCGTTCGCCCGCCGCATCGCCCGCAACACCAGCTCGATCCTGCTGTCGGAGTCCAAGGTGGCCGGTGTGATCGACCCGGCTGGCGGCTCCTGGTACGTCGAGACGCTGACCGACGAGCTGGCGCAGGCTGCCTGGCGCGAGTTCCAGGCCATCGAGGCGGCGGGCGGCATCGACGCCGAGCTGGCCTCCGGCGCCATCGCGGAGCGGCTGGACACCACCCGGCGCGCCCGCGAGAAGCGGATCGCCACCCGCCAGGACCCGCTCACCGGCGTGAGCGAGTTCCCCACGTTCGACGAGCAACCGCTGCGGCGCGAGCCGTTGCCGCCGGACGACCGCACCAGTGGGGGCCTGCCCCGCATCCGGTACGCCCAGCCGTACGAGCGGCTGCGCGACCGCGCCGACGCCCACCTCGCCGAGCACGGCAAGCGCCCCAAGGTCTTCCTCGCCACGCTCGGCCCGATCGCCGCCCACACCGCGCGGGCGACGTTCGCGGCGAACCTGTTCGCGGCGGGCGGGATCGAGCCGGTCAACCCCGGCGCGACCGAGACCGTGGCCGACGTGCTCGGCGCGTTCGTCGGCAGCCACACCGCGGTCGCGTGCCTGTGCGGCACCGACATGGCCTACGCCGAGCAGGCCGACGAGGTCACGGCGGCACTGCGCAAGGCGGGCGCCAAGGCGGTGCTGCTGGCAGGCAAGCCGACCGACGCCTACGAGGGCGTCACCGGGTTCGTCCACAAGGGATGCGACGTGCCCGAGGTACTCGCGACGACGCTGGACACGCTGGGAGTGAGTGAACAATGACCATCCCCGACTTCACCGGTGTCGACCTCGGCTCGCCGCGCGCGGCGGACAAGGCGGAGTGGGTCGCGGCACTCCAAGCCAGCACCGGCAAGGGCACCGACGCGCTGGAGTGGGAGACGCCGGAGGGCATCGGCATCAAGCCGCTCTACGACGGCGATGATCTGTCCGAACTGGACTTCCTCAGCACCTACCCGGGCATCGCGCCCTTCCTGCGCGGGCCGTATCCCACGATGTACGTCAACCAGCCGTGGACCATCCGGCAGTACGCCGGGTTCTCCACCGCCGCCGAGTCCAACGCCTTCTACCGGCGCAACCTCGCGGCAGGCCAGAAGGGACTGTCGGTCGCCTTCGACCTGGCGACCCACCGGGGCTACGACTCCGATCATCCGCGCGTGTCGGGCGACGTCGGCATGGCGGGCGTCGCGATCGACTCCATCTACGACATGCGGCAGCTCTTCGACGGCATCCCGCTGGACAAGATGTCGGTGTCGATGACCATGAACGGCGCGGTGCTGCCGGTGATGGCGCTCTACGTCGTCGCCGCCGAGGAGCAGGGCGTCAAGCCGGAGCAGCTCGCGGGGACCATCCAGAACGACATCCTCAAGGAGTTCATGGTCCGCAACACCTACATCTACCCGCCGCAGCCGTCGATGCGGATCATCTCCGACATCTTCGCGTACACCTCGCGGCGGATGCCGAAGTTCAACTCGATCTCCATCTCCGGCTACCACATGCAGGAGGCGGGCGCGACCGCCGACCTGGAGCTGGCCTACACGCTGGCCGACGGCGTCGAGTACATCCGCGCCGGGCTGGACGCCGGGCTGGAGATCGACGCCTTCGCGCCCCGGCTGTCGTTCTTCTGGGCGATCGGCATGAACTTCTTCACCGAGGTCGCCAAGATGCGCGCGGCCCGGCTGCTGTGGGCGAAGCTGGTCAAGCAGTTCGAGCCGCGCAACGAGAAGTCGCTGTCGCTGCGCACCCACTGCCAGACGTCCGGCTGGTCGCTGACCGCGCAGGACGTCTACAACAACGTGGTGCGCACCTGCGTCGAGGCGATGGCCGCCACGCAGGGCCACACCCAGTCGCTGCACACCAACGCGCTCGACGAGGCGCTGGCGCTGCCGACCGATTTCTCCGCCCGCATCGCCCGCAACACCCAGCTGCTGTTGCAGCAGGAGTCCGGCACCACCAGCGTGATCGACCCGTGGGGCGGCTCGGCGTTCGTCGAGAAGCTGACCTACGACTTGGCGCGGCGGGCGTGGGCGCACATCAGCGAGGTCGAGTCGGCGGGCGGCATGGCCCGCGCGATCGACGCGGGCATCCCGAAGCTGCGGATCGAGGAGGCCGCCGCGCGCACCCAGGCGCGGATCGACTCCGGCAGGCAGCCCGTCATCGGCGTCAACACCTACCGCGTCGCCGAGGACGAGCAGATCGACGTGCGACAGGTCGACAACGCGGAGGTGCGCGCGGAGCAGCTCGACAAGCTGGCCCGGCTGCGCGAGGAGCGCGACCAGGGCGAGGTCGACACCGCGCTGCGGGCGCTCACCGCAGGCGCCGAGGGTGACGGCAACCTGCTCGAGCTGGCCATCGACGCCGCCCGCGCCAAGGCGACCGTCGGCGAGATCTCCGACGCGCTGGAACGGGTGTGGGGTCGTCACGCCGGGCAGATTCGTACCATTTCCGGTGTGTACAGCCATGAGGTCGGCAGCTCGCCCGCCGTCGAGACCGCGCGCGAGAAGGTCGACGCGTTCGCCGAGGAAGAGGGCCGCAGGCCGCGCATCCTGGTCGCCAAGATGGGGCAGGACGGCCACGACCGGGGCCAGAAGGTCATCGCGACCGCGTTCGCCGACATCGGCTTCGACGTCGACGTCGGCCCGCTGTTCTCCACCCCGGCCGAGGTCGCGCGGCAGGCCGTCGAGGCGGACGTGCACGTGATCGGGGTGTCCTCGCTCGCGGCGGGCCACCTGACGCTGGTGCCCGCGCTGCGCGCCGAGCTGGCCGAGCTGGACCGCTCCGACATCATGGTCGTGGTCGGCGGCGTCATCCCGCCGCAGGACTTCGACGCGCTGCGCGAGGCGGGGGCAGCCGCGATCTTCCCGCCGGGCACCGTCATCGCCGAGGCCGCGATCGGCCTGCTCGACCAGCTTGCCGCCGTGCACGGGTACTGATGGCGCCACGCACGATCGACGTCGCCGCCTACGCCAAGGGGGTGCTCGCGGGTGACCGGGGAGCGCTGTCCCGGGCGATCACCCTGGTCGAGTCGGCGCGCGCCGAACACCGCGAACAGGCGCAGCAGTTGCTCATCGAGCTGCTGCCCCGCTCGGGCGGCGCCGCCCGCGTCGGCATCACCGGCGTGCCGGGCGTCGGCAAGTCGACGTTCATCGAGTCGCTCGGCACCACGCTGACCTCGCAGGGACACCGGGTGGCGGTGCTCGCGGTCGACCCGTCGTCGACCCGCACCGGCGGCAGCATCCTCGGTGACAAGACGCGAATGGCGAAGCTGGCCACCGACCCGGACGCCTTCATCCGGCCGTCACCCACCTCGGGCACGCTGGGCGGCGTCGCCCGCGCCACCCGCGAGACGATCGTGCTGATGGAGGCCGCTGGCTACGACGTCGTGCTGGTGGAGACGGTCGGCGTCGGGCAGTCCGAGGTCACCGTGGCCAACATGGTCGACTGCTTCCTGTACCTGACGCTCGCCCGCACCGGCGACCAGCTGCAAGGCATCAAGAAGGGCGTGCTCGAGCTGGCCGACGTCATCGCGGTGAACAAGGCCGACGGCGAGCACGAGCGGGAGGCGCGCAAGGCGGCGCGGGAGCTGTCCGGCGCGCTGCGGCTGCTGTACGGGCCGGACGCGAGCTGGACGCCGCCGGTACTGACCTGTAGCGGCATGACCGGCGCCGGACTGGACACGATCTGGCAGCAGATCGGTAAGCACCGCGACGCCATGGCCGCCTCCGGCGAGCTCGCCGACAAGCGGAGCAGGCAGCAGGTGGACTGGATGTGGACGATGGTGCGCGAGCAGCTGCTGCTCCGGCTGGAGGGCCACACCGGCGTCCGCGCGGTCGTCGGCGAGGTCGAGCGGTTGGTGCGGGAGGGTGAGATCACGCCGACACTCGCCACGCAGCGCATATTGGACGCCTTCGGGGAGTAACCTGGCGCCGCGCGTGCTGGGACGGTGAAGGAGCGATGACGAAGTTGCGTGGTGTCGGGCTGACGCTGGTGTTCGCTGGTATCGCGGCCGCGTTGGTGCCCGCCCTCGGACTCGCGGGGCCGGTCGAGGTGCCGGTGAGCGGCGAGCCGGTGGCCGCCGTCGCGACCACCCAGCAGACCGCGACGACCACGGGCACCGATCAGGCGCAGCAGGCTGAGGACACCACGGAGCCGCCGGCGACGTCGTCAAGCCCGGACAAGAGCGACGGCAAGGGCGACGACAACGGCACCAACATCAACGAGCGCGTGAAGCGAGCCAACGGCGAGCTGCGCAAGCACAAGCTGATCGTGGGCGGCGCCGCCGTCGGGCTGCTGGTGATCGTGCTGCTGGGGCGCAAGGCGCGGTCGAAGCGCGACAGCTCGTAGCGCGCCGTCCGGCCGGGGCCCGGTTCGGTCGCGGAATTAGTTCAGTCAAACCGAACCGTGGGTAACCGCTTGCCGACGGAACTCGACCGGCCGTCTCTCGGCCCCCTGCTCCGCTACTCTGAATGGGGAGTGGAGTGCAAGAATGATCACAAATGGCTATGACTTCTATTGCTCTCGCGGTACTGGACGCTCCTGAGCGAGTCGGGGGTGGCTCATGACGACTTCACCGCACACGCGCCCTGGCAGATCGGCGCGCGCTGTCCAGGACAGCATCGCCGGCAGCCGTCCGCTGCGGGCGGCCGCGCCCTCGACGACCGGCTCGCTGGGCGACGGCGCCGCGCTGCACACCATCTCCGACGCCGAGCTCGACGGGCTGATCACTCCGAATGGCGTCACCATGTCGTCCGTGGCTGACATGGGCGCCGGGCGTGGGCCGGAATGGCTGGACCACTGGCTCGCGGCCAACTCGGCCGACGTGGTGGCCTGGCGCAGACACATTCACACCAACCCCGAGCTGGCCCGGCGCGAGTACGGGACCACCGAGCTGGTGGTGCGCGTGCTGCGTTCGCTCGGGCTCAAGCCGTGGGTGATGCCGGGCGGCACCGGCGTGGTCTGCGACATCGGCGACGGTGAGCGGTGCGTCGCGCTGCGCGCGGACATGGACGCGCTGCCGATCACCGAGGCGACCGGGCTGCCGTTCGCCTCGGCGGTCGACGGCGTGGCCCATGCCTGCGGGCACGATGCGCACACCGCGATCCTGCTGGCCACGGCCTCGGCGCTGGCGGCAGCGCCCTCGCTGCCCGGCCGGGTGCGGCTGCTGTTCCAGCCTGCTGAAGAGGTCATGCCCGGTGGCGCGCTCGACGCCATCGCGGCCGGCGCGCTGGAGGGTGTCGAGCGCATCTTCGGGCTGCACTGCGACCCGCGCCTCCCGGTCGGCAAGATCGGCACCAGGACCGGCGCCATCACCTCGGCCGCCGACCTGGTCGAGCTGCGGCTGACCTCGCCGGGCGGGCACACCTCCCGGCCGCACCTGACCGCCGACCTGGTGCACGCGCTCGGCAGCGTGATCACCGGGCTGCCCGCGCTGATCTCGCGCCGGATCGACCCGCGCTCCGGCACGGTGCTGGTGTGGGGAGCGGTGCACGCAGGCGAGGCCGCGAACGCGGTGCCGGAGGAAGGCACGCTGCTCGGCACCCTGCGGACGGCCGACATCGCGGTCTGGCGGGAGCTGGAGCCGCTGGTCGAGGCGTCGATCGAGTCGCTGCTCGCGCCGACCGGCGTCGGTTTCTCGCTGAACTACCGGCGCGGTGTGCCGCCCGTCGTGTGCGACGCGCAGAGCACGGAGTTCCTGCGCCAGGCCGCCGCGGCGGGGCTGGGGCAGGACGCCAACACCAGCACCGAGCAGTCGTCGGGTGGCGAGGACTTCGGCTGGTACCTGGAGCACGCCGACGGCGCGTTCGCCCGGCTGGGCGTCTGGCCCGGCGGTGGGCCGCAGCGCGACCTGCACCAGGGCACCTTCGAGCTCGACGAGCGCGCCCTCCCCGTCGGCGTCCGCCTCATGGTCCACACCGCCCTGACTGCCCTGTCCTGACCTCCGGGGGTGGCGCGCGGTGGGGTGGCGTCGCGTGCGTCTGTCCCACATTCAGGGCGCCGTGTCCCACACTCAGGGCGCCGTGTCCCACGTTGAGGACGTCGTGTCCCACGTTCGTGCCCGCGTGTTCGCCGTTCACGCCACGTTGAGGATGTGGCCGCGCGTCCGCATCGCTTCCGCCACTGCGGCGATCAGCCGGTACGGATCGCGCAGGTCCTCGGCGGTGGCGTGGATGAGGATCCAGCCACGGCGTCGGAGGTCGGCGTCTCGCGCCGCGTCGCGGGCAGCGCGGAGTTCGTGCGCCTCATAGCCGTCGTACTCCACCGCGACACGGAACGCCAGCCAGGCGAAGTCGAGCCGATACAGCTCGTTGCCGTCGATGTCGGCGATGCTGACCTGCTGCTCGGGGATGGGAAGTCCGCCGTCAACGAGTGCGAGCAACGTCCGGCTCTCGGCGGGTGATTCTGAGTCGCCGCGCGCCAGGTCGAGCAGCTCGGTCGCCTGCAGCGTGCCGCGGCGATCCCGGCGTGATCTGATTCGCTCGCCGATGGTGGCGCGAAGCATGTCTCGTTCGCCATGCGGAACGCTCGCCAGTACCTGGTCGGCGCAGGCGATCGCGGTGCGGCGAGAACTCCGGCACAACACCTCGGTGAGCGCGTGCCGGATCGTCACCACGCGCAGTCCGTCGACCTGCTCGGAGTGAAAGTCGATCAGGTGGCCGTGCTGCACCGTGACGTCGCCGCGTCCGCGCACCTTGCGCGGATACGGCAGCAGCAGATGAATTGGCGCCGAGTAAGCGGCGGTGACACCTCGGATGAACAGGGCGCTGTGGCTGCCCAGCGTGGCGTCCGGTCCCGCCAGGAGCAGCGCGGCGGCGGCACGGCTATGGAACTCGGTCGCGCGACGTGGGTCGATGAGCACCTCACGCGAGTATGGCTTGAGTCGTCCACTACGGACGACGGTACGCAGCGCGTTCGCGCCGATGTGCTGACTGAGTTCGGCACGGGTGTAGGCGCCGTGCAGTCCGCCGGGCAAGTCGTTCACGCCTCAACCATCGCCGGACGACGTCGCCCTGTGAATAACGCCGCGAATCCTGTGGACAACTCACAGCTGTGGACAACTCCTGTGCCGGTGTGGACGTGGAACACAACGGCAGGAAGGTGGGACACGACGCCAGCCGGAACCACCCTGCCAACGGTGCCGTTGGCAGGGTGTCAGGGGCCGATGCCGATGCAGGGGCGGGTGCGTAGGTCGGACACGTAGTCGGCCGGGGCGCCGGCGGCCTCGGCGGCGTCGGCGAGCACGCCCAGGTACCGCGCCGACGGCAGCCCGCCCTCGTAGGCGTCGAGCACGTACAGCCACGCCAGCACCGGGCCCTCCAGCGTCTGCACCCGCAACCTGATCTTGTTGTGCAGGAACAGCTCGTCGCCTTCCCAGCGGTCGAGGCCCTTCTCGTCGCCCGCACAGACGTCGTAGAGCACCACGAACACCCGGGAGTCGCGGTCCTCGACGATGGTGGCGAGCGCCCCTTCCCAGCCGATGTCCTCGCCGCCGAACGTCAGCCGCCAGCCTTCGAGCCAGCCGGTCCCCGCCATCGGCGAGTGCGGTGCGCGCTCGGCCATCTGGGCGGGTTCCATGTTGGAGCCGTAGGCAGCATAGAGGGGCACGTCCGAGATAGTAACGTTGTCCGCGCGGGAACACAGTGAGGAGGCGACGGGTGACGAGGATCGTGATCATGGGTGGTGGCCCGGCAGGCTACGAGGCGGCCCTGGTCGCGGCCCAGCACGGCGCCGACGTCGCCGTCATCGAACGCGACGGCCTCGGCGGGGCGTGCGTCCTGTACGACTGCGTGCCGTCGAAGACGTTCATCGCCTCCTCGGGCGCGCGGGCGAGCCTGCACAGCATGGCCGAGCTGGGCGTCGACATCGACTCCGACAAGGTGCGGATCGAGAACCACGTCGTACACGGCCGGGTGAAGGGCCTCGCGTTGGCGCAGTCGGCCGACATCAGGGCGCGGGTGCAGCGCGAGGGCGTCCGGGTGATCCCGGGCACCGCCCGTTTCTGCGACGCCGAGCCCGGGCTCGCCGTTCACCAGGTCGCCGTCGACAAGGCGGACGGCTCGCAGGAGGTGTTGACCGCCGACGTCGTCCTCATCGCGACCGGCGGGACGCCCAGGGTGCTGCCCGGCGCGGTGCCCGACGGCGAGCGCATCCTCGACTGGCGCCAGCTCTACGACCTCCCCGAGCTGCCGGAACACCTCGTCGTCATCGGCTCCGGCGTGACCGGCGCCGAGTTCGCCTCCGCCTACACCGAGCTGGGCGTGAAGGTCACGGTGGTCTCCAGCCGCGACCGCATCATGCCGCACGAGGACGCCGACGCCGCCGCCGTGCTGGAGGAGGTCTTCAGCCGCCACGGCGCGACGCTGGCCAAGCACGCCCGCGCCGACCGGGTCGACCGCATCGACGGCGGCGTGATCGTCCATCTCACGGACGGCCGCACGATCGAGGCCAGCCACGCGCTGATGACCGTCGGCTCGGTGCCGAATACCCGCGACCTCGGCCTCGACGCGGTCGGGCTGGACACCACCGAGGCCGGCCACATCCCGGTCGACCGGGTGTCCCGCACCAAGATTGCCGGAATCTACGCCGCCGGTGACTGCACCGGCGTGCTGCCGCTCGCGTCGGTGGCGAGCATGCAGGGCCGCATCGCGATGTGGCACGCGCTCGGCGAAGGCGTCAGCCCGATCAAGCTCAAGACCGTCGCCGCGAACGTGTTCACCCACCCGGAGATCGCCACGGTCGGCATCAGCCAGTCCGCGATCGACGCCGGTGAGGTGCCCGCCCGCACCATCATGCTGCCGCTGTCGACCAATGCCCGCGCGAAGATGGAAGGCGTGCGGCACGGGTTCGTCAAGCTGTTCTGCCGCCCCGCGACCGGTGTCGTCATCGGCGGCGTCGTGGTGGCACCGACCGCGAGCGAGCTGATCCTGCCGATCGCGCTCGCCGTGCAGCACCAGCTCACCGTCGACCACCTGGCGCTGACGTTCTCGGTGTACCCGTCGCTGTCGGGCTCGATCACCGAGGCCGCGCGGCAGCTCATGCGACACGACGACCTCGACTGACGGAAATTGTCGGTGCCGTGGTGCATACTGAGCCGCACAAGAGATCAGTGACTCACGGGGCGGAGAAGCGCCCCTCTACTCGATCCAGTCGAAGGTCTTGGTGACGGCCTTCTTCCAGTTGTGGTACTCGCGGGCCCTGCGGTCCTCGGCCATCGACGGCTCCCATCGCGTGTCCTCGGCCCAGTTCGCGCGAATGTCGTCCTCGCTGTCCCAGAACCCGACGGCGAGCCCCGCGGCGTAGGCGGCGCCGAGCGCGGTCGTCTCGTTGACGACCGGCCGGATGACGGGCACGCCGAGGATGTCGGCCTGGAACTGCATCAGCAGCTCGTTGACGACCATGCCGCCGTCCACCTTGAGATGGGTGAGGGCGACGCCGGAGTCGGCGTTCATGGCGTCGATGACCTCCCGCGTCTGGAACGCGGTGGCCTCGAGCACGGCGCGGGCGAGGTGACCGCGGTTGATGTAGCGGGTGAGGCCGACGATGGCGCCGCGCGCGTCGGAGCGCCAGTAGGGTGCGAACAGCCCGGAGAAGGCGGGCACGAAGTAGGCGCCGCCGTTGTCCTCGACGGTGCGGGCCTGCGCCTCGATCTCGGCGGCGTCGGTGATGACGCCGAGGTTGTCGCGCAGCCACTGCACCAGCGAGCCGGTGACCGCGATGGCCCCCTCGAGGGCGTAGACGGGGGTGGCGTCGCCGAGCTGGTAGCAGACGGTGGTGAGCAGGCCGTTGCGGGAGAGCACCTTCTCGGTGCCGGTGTTGAGCAGCACGAAGTTGCCGGTGCCGTAGGTGTTCTTCGCCTCGCCGACGTCGAGGCACGCCTGCCCGAACGTCGCCGCCTGCTGGTCGCCGAGGATCCCGGCGATCGGCACACCGGCGAGCGGGCCGGACCCGCGCACGCTGCCGTAGGTCTCGGCGGAGGAGCGAATCTCGGGCAGCATCGCCAGCGGGACGCCCATCTCGGCGGCGACGTCGCTGTCCCAGTGCAGTGTGTCCAGGTCCATCAGCAGGGTGCGGGAGGCGTTGGTCGGGTCGGTGACGTGAATGCCGCCGTCGGTGCCGCCGGTGAGGTTCCACAGCAGCCAGCTGTCGATGGTGCCGAACAGCAGCTCACCCGCCTCGGCGCGTTCCCGCGCGCCGTCGACGCTGGCCAGGATCCAGGCGATCTTGGGGCCGGAGAAGTAGGTCGCCAGCGGCAGCCCGGTGCGCTCGCGGTAGCGCTCCTGACCGCCGCCGCGCTCGCCGAGCTCGGCGGCGATGGCGTCGGTGCGGGTGTCCTGCCAGACGATGGCGTTGTGGACCGGCTCGCCGGTGGTGCGGTCCCACACCACCGTCGTCTCACGCTGGTTGGTGATGCCGATGGCGGCGATGTCACCGGCAGGCACACCGGCCTCGGCCATCGCACCGGCGACGACCGCGTTGGTGTTGGCCCAGATCTCGGCCGGGTCGTGCTCCACCCAGCCGGGCTGGGGCAGGTGCTGGGTGTGCTCGCGCTGGTCAACGGCGACGACGCTGCCCGAGTGATCGAAGATCATCGCACGAGTGGAGGTGGTGCCCTGGTCGATGGCGGCGACATAGGAGGCCATGGGGTTCCCTTGTGGCGTCGGTGCTAGGCCGTGTCTCGCGGATCCGTGGTCGCGGTATCGGCGCCCAGATCGGCCGTGGCTGCGTTGTCGTCGTCGGCCATAGCTCCGCTATGGCCTTCCTCCTCCGCCTTGCTACGAACGATCTGGATCACCGGTCCCATCGACCGAGATCCACGAGACACGGCCTGACGGCGGGTGCTGATCAACGACGGTACCGTGACACCAACGGCTCGGCCCACGGCGAGAGGAGGGCGTGGTGGCCGCTGACCTCCCGACGATCGGCACCCTCGGCGTGGCCGAACGCGAGCGGGCGTGGCAGCGCCTCGGCGACGAGCACTTCGACCTCGTGGTGATCGGCGGCGGCGTTGTGGGCGCCGGGACCGCGCTCGACGCGGCGACGCGCGGGCTGCGCGTCGCCCTGGTCGAGGCGCGCGACCTCGCCGCGGGCACGTCGAGCCGGTCGAGCAAGCTGTTCCACGGCGGGCTCCGCTACCTGGAACAGCTGGAGTTCTCGCTGGTGCGGGAGGCCCTCGCAGAGCGGGAGCTGATGCTGACACGGCTGGCGCCACATCTGGTCAAGCCGGTCAGCTTCCTCTACCCTCTCGGCCATCGGATCTGGGAGCGCCCGTACACCGCCGCCGGGCTGTTCCTCTACGACCGCATGGGTGGCGCGCGCTCGGTGCCCGGGCAGAAGCACCTGACCAAGGCCGGGGCGCTGCGGATGGTGCCCGCGCTCAAGCGGGACGCGCTGATCGGCGGCATCCGCTACTACGACGCGCAGACCGACGACGCCCGCCACACCATGATGCTCGCCCGCACCGCGGCCCATTACGGCGCGGTGGTGCGGACGTCAACACAGGTCGTGGACTTCCGGCACGAGGCGGACCGGGTGTCGGGGGTACGGGTGCGCGACGTCGAGGACGGCCGCGAAGCCGATGTGTCGGCCGGTGCGGTGATCAACTGCACCGGGGTGTGGACCGACGAGCTGCAGGGCATGTCCGGCAGCAGGGGCCGGTTCCGAGTGCGCGCGAGCAAGGGCGTGCACGTGGTCGTGCCGCGCGACCGGATCGTGTCGGACTCCGGGCTGATCCTGCGCACCGCGACCTCGGTGCTGTTCGTCATCCCGTGGCGGGCGCACTGGATCGTCGGCACCACCGACACCGACTGGAACCTCGACCTCGCCCACCCCGCCGCGACCAAGGCCGACATCGACTACCTCCTCGACCAGGTCAACGCGGTGCTGACGACTCCGCTGACCCAGGACGACATCGAGGGCGTCTACGCCGGGCTGCGGCCGCTGCTGGCCGGGGAGAGCGAGGAGACGTCGAAGCTGTCGCGCGAGCACGCCGTGGCGCGACCGGCGCCTGGACTGGTGGCGATCGCGGGCGGGAAGTACACGACGTACCGGGTGATGGCGGCCGACGCCGTCGACGCCGCCGCGATCGACCTGCCGGGCAGGTTGCAGCCGTCGATCACCGACAAGGTGCCGCTGCTCGGGGCCGATGGCTACCACGCGCTGGTCAACCAGGTCGATCAGCTGGCGAGCAGGCACGGCGTGCACCCGTACCGGCTGCGGCACCTGCTCGACCGCTACGGCTCGCTGGTACACGAGGTGCTCGGCGCGGCCGCCGACCGGCCCGACCTGCTGCGGCCGATCGCCGGCGCGCCGGACTATCTGCGCGTCGAGGCGGTGTACGCGGCCAGTCACGAGGGCGCGCTGCATCTGGACGACGTCCTCGCCAGGCGGATGCGGGTGTCCATCGAGTACCCGCATCGGGGCGTCGACTGCGCGCGGGAGGTGGCAGAGCTGGTCGCCGGGGTGCTCGGCTGGTCCGAAGAGGACATTGCGCGGGAGGTCGAGGTCTATGCGGCGCGGGTCGCCGCCGAGCGGGAGGCGCAGCAGCAGCCGAGCGACGAGGCCGCAGACAAACGCCGTCGCACCGCGCCGGACGCCAGGACGGGCGTCGGCGGTGACGCGACCTAACCTCGCCTTGTCCAGCGCAGCGTGTCCGGGTCGTCGTCGCCGTCGCGGCTGAACCCGCACCGCTCGGCCAGCGCGGCGGCGGCCACGTCGCCTGCGCCGCACGTGGCGTCGACCCGCGTCAGACCGAGCGCGCCGAAGCCGAACCGGACGACCGTGCCGACTGCGGTGGTAGCGACGCCGCCCCGCCGCGCGTCCGGGTGGGTCCACGCCGTCAGCTCAGCCGTCTCCGCCGAGCCGAGGTCGAGCAGGACCTCGCCGATCAGCGCGCCGGTGGTCGGCTCCGCCACGCCCCAGGCGTAGCTGCGGTCGTCGCGCCAGCCCGCCGCGCACGCGTCGATGTAGCCGGTGGCGTCCTCGGTCGTGCGCACGGCATGGCCGGGCAGGGCGCGCTGCATCGCCGGGTCGGCGAACGCGGCGAGCAGGGCGGGCCGGTCGTCGATGCGATCGTCGGCGCGAAGCTGACGCAGGTAGTAGCTGCCCGCGTTGATCTCGACGGGCTCCACTCAGCGCCTTCCCGGCCAGCAGCGACCGCCGCACGCTCCCGCGATCAGCAGCACGACGGGAATCAGCACCATCACGCCGATGCCGCGGGTGAGCAGGGCGACCCCGAGCAGCGCGATCACCGCGATCGGCACGATGCCGACGGGGAGCACCCAGGACGGCCTACGTCGCGGTGCGTGGGGTCGCGCCGGTTCCGGTGGCTGCGGCCGCAGCGTCGCCGGACGTGGCTCCGGCAGGTCACTGAACACCGTGAGCAGCTCGCCCCGGGTCTTGGCGGTGGTGACGCGCGCGGTGCGGTCACCGTATTCGTCGATGTCCAACCTGCCGTCCCGCATGTGCGTGCCGAGCGCCTCGATGGCTTCCTCGCGCTCGGGATCGCTGATGCGGAACTCCGGCCGCTCTACCGTCACACCTCGATGGTACGGCCTTCGCGGGCGAAGTCAGTCCTTGATCTCGAAGAGCACGGCGCCCTGGCTGACGGTGGAGCCGATCTCGCAGGACAACCCGGTGATGGTGCCGGACTTGTGGGCGTTGACCGGGTTCTCCATCTTCATCGCCTCGAGCACGACGACCAGCTCACCCTCCTCGACCTGCTGGCCGTCCTCGATCGGCAGCTTCACGATGGTGCCCTGCATCGGCGCGGTCACCGCGTCGCCGGATACCGACGCCTTCTTGCCGCCACCGCGCTTGCGCGGCTTGGCCTTCGCGGCGCCGCCGTTGCCCGCGCCGCCGCCGATCGCGAAGTCGCCGGGCAGCGACACCTCGAGCCGCCTTCCGCCGACCTCGACGACGACGGTCTGCCGCTCGGCCTGCTCCTCGTCGGCCGGCTCGCCGCCGGTGAACGGCTCGACCGTGTTCTCCCACTCGGTCTCGATCCAGCGGGTGTGCACCGTGAAGCCGTCCTCGGCGGTGAACGCCGGGTCACGCACGATCAGCCGGTGGAACGGCAACACCGTCGCCAGGCCGTCGGCGACCATCTCGTCCAGCGCGCGGCGGCTGCGCTCGAGCGCGTTCTGCCGGTCGGAGCCGGTGACAATCAGCTTCGCGAGCATCGAGTCGAACTGGCCACCGATCACGCTGCCGTCCTCGACCCCGGCGTCGACCCGCACGCCCGGTCCGCTCGGCGCGACGAACCGGGTGACGGTGCCGGGCGCGGGTAGGAAGTTGCGGCCGGCGTCCTCGCCGTTGATGCGGAACTCGATCGAATGGCCGCGCGGCTCGGGGTCCTCGGTGAACCGCAGCTTCTCGCCCGCCGCGATGCGGAACTGCTCCCGCACCAGGTCGATCCCGGTGGTCTCCTCCGACACCGGGTGCTCCACCTGCAACCGGGTGTTGACCTCGAGGAACGAGATCGTGCCGTCCTGGCCGACCAAGTACTCGACGGTACCCGCGCCGGAGTAGCCCGCCTCGGCGCAGATCGCCTTGGCCGAGGAGTGGATGCGGCCGCGCTGCTCGTCGGTCAGGAACGGGGCGGGCGCCTCCTCGACCAGCTTCTGGTGCCTGCGCTGCAACGAGCAGTCGCGGGTGCCGACGACGATGACGTTGCCGTGCTTGTCGGCGAGCACCTGCGCCTCGACGTGGCGCGGCCGGTCGAGGTAGCGCTCGACGAAGCACTCGCCCCGGCCGAACGCCGCGACTGCCTCACGGGTGGCAGACTCGAACAGCTCCGGGATCTCCTCGATGGTGCGCGCGACCTTCAGCCCGCGACCACCACCGCCGAACGCCGCCTTGATCGCGACCGGCACGCCGTGCTGCTTGGCGAACTCGACGATCTCCTCGGCCGACTCGGCGGGGTCCTTGGTGCCCGGCACCAGCGGGGCGTTGGCGCGCTCGGCGATGTGGCGGGCGGTGACCTTGTCACCGAGGTCGCGGATGGCCTGCGGCGACGGCCCGATCCAGGTGAGCTCGGCGTCGATGACTGCCTGCGCGAAGTCGGCGTTCTCGGAGAGGAAGCCGTAGCCGGGGTGCACCGCGTCGGCGCCGGAGCGCTTGGCGACGTCGAGCAGCTTGTCGAACACCAGGTACGACTCGGCGGCCGTCGCCCCGCCGAGGGCGAACGCCTCGTCGGCGAGCCGGACGAACGGGGCGTCCCGGTCGGGGTCGGCGTACACTGCGACAGTGCTGATTCCGGCGTCCTTGGCGGCGCGGATGACTCGGACGGCGATCTCGCCCCGGTTCGCGATCAAGATCTTGGTCAGGGAACCGGTCGCCGCTGCTGTCTCGGGCACACCTACCTCCTTGTCGACGGGCCGCGCCATGGCCTACCGCCAGTCGATGCGGGAAACAATGGCCTTGGGGCAGTTTACGGATTCGACGCGCCGTTGTGACGAGAGCCGTCTCACGTTTGGCTGGCGCTATTCGCATTTCCCGGTCGTGTCGGGCCGGTATTCGCGCCGTTGGCATTACAGTCTGTGTTCAGCTGTCTCGCGAGCGCAGGGGGAATGCCGTGGCAACCCGGGCTTCGCGGCCGGTCGTCGTCACGGCCGTCGCCGCGCTTGTCGTCATCGTGCTCGCGCTGACGGCTGCCCTGACGTTGCGGCTGCAACGGGACGCTGCCCTGGCCGCCGATCGCATCGGACCGGCCGTCGCCACCGTTCCGGGCGATATGACCTGCGGAAACGGCCCGTGCGGTGTGCTGACCAGCACGCCGGTCGGTGACGTGACGGTCGAGTTGCTCGCCGGCGAGGGCGGTAAGCACGGCATGCTGCGTGTACTGGGCACCGGCACCGAAATCCTCCTCGAAACCGCGTTGTCCGATCTTGGCGCACGACTGACGCAACACTCGTTGCTGTGCACGGAAGGTGACATCACGGCGTGTCTGGCGCGGGGTAGCACGAATCGGGGCCTGGTGGGGGAGGTCTTCGTCGCGCGCGGCGACAAATGGGAAGCCGTGGAACGCCCCTACGTCTCGACCGGCGGCTATCTCGACCTGATTCGGGCGGCGGGCGGTGATTCGCTCGACGTCGTGCTCGCGCGGCGACTCCGCTCCGGCGTCTCGCTCGAGGTCTTCGCGCTCGACGGGACGCCGCAGGGCTGCACCCGGGGCTACCGCGACCTCGCCCGGCTGCCGGGCTGGCCCGACGTGCACCTCGACGACACCCAGCTGCGGCCCTGCGACTAAGAGCCGTAGCCCTCTTTCAGCACGACGTCGCCGTGCGGAGTGCTGTAATAGACCTGCCAGCGGTGGTAGACGTCCAGGTAGTGGGGGTAGCGCCGCATCGCCTCCGCGTACGCGAGGATCGCCTCGACGTAGTGGTCGCTGTGGTTGTAGGCGTACAGCGCGCCGCGCAGGTCGCCCGGCGCGCCGCTGGCGGCGAGGTAGCGCGCCGCGGCCTGGATCGCGTCCCGTGGGGCGTCGATGTCGCCCCTGCCGTAGATCCGCCACGTCGCGGGCATGAACTGCATCGGGCCTTGCGCTCCGGCGGAGCTGTCGCCGTGGATGCGGCCGAACCGGGTCTCGACGAAGTTGATCGCCGCGAGCACCTGCCACGGCACGCCGAACTTCGCTTGCGCGGCGCCGTAGTAGCGGCGGAGTTCGCCGACCGGCGGTGGCGCTTCGATCCGCCAGTCGTCGGGGATTTTCGACGGTGCCGCCGACATGTGGTGCAGCTCGACGGCCGCGTGCAGGGTGAGGTCGTACGCCGCCCTGAGCCGCTTGGGCACGCGGGCGCGGACGTCGTCGCGCCAGCCGGGGTGTTCGGCCAGATCCCGGTAGACCCGTTGCTGACGATGGGCCCAGTGGGTGCGGTGGACGTCAGAGGTGCCGGGTTCTGCCAGCGCCCGCTCGGCGCGGGCGAGCGTGGCGGCCAGCCTCTCCTCCCTCGGCGGGGTGTCGGCGGGTTGGCTGGCCGGTGGGGCAGGTGGAGGCTCGGCAGGCGTCGCCCCGCAGCCCGCGAGCACGACGCAGGCCAATAGCGCCCCAGCCGATGCCCAGCGTGCCTTGCCCATCAGCGCGAGGATAGGCGGTGCCCGCTCAGCGGGACCAGAGGTCGACCACGCTGACGTCGATGTCCGACAGCAGCGTCCGCGTCAGCGGCAGGCTGATGCCGATGACGCTGGACGGGTCGCCGTCGATGCCCTCGACGAACCAGCCGCCGAGGCCGTCCAGCGTGAACCCGCCCGCGACGGCGAGCGGCTCGCCGGTCGCGAGGTAGGTGTCGATCTCGCGCTCGCTCGGCGCGGCGAACCGCACCAGGGTGGTCTCCGTCGCCCCGGCGTCCTTCGTGCGCACGCCGCCGTCGATCCGCACCGCGACATGGCCGGTCAGCAGCTCGCCGGTGCCGCCGCGCATTCGTAGCCATCGTTCGCGGGCGACCTCCGGCGTACCCGGCTTGCCGAGCACCTCCCCGTCGAAGGAGAGCATCGAGTCGCAGCCGACGACGACGGCGTCCGGGTGGCTGGTGGCCACGGCCTCGGCGACCGCGTCCGCCTTCGCGCGGGCCAGCGCGAGCACGAGCTGCTCCGGTGTCGCGTCGGTCAGACCGGCCGCGACGGCGTCCTCGTCCACACCGGAGACGCGCACGACCGGTTCGATCCCGGCGGCGCGGAGCACGGCGAGCCGGGCGGGTGATGCCGAAGCGAGTATGAAATCCACGGCCAGCAGTCTATGAGGCGTCGCCGGTCGAGCCGTCGAGCTGTTCCCGCAGGATGTCGGCGTGCCCGGCGTGGCGGGCGGTTTCCTCGATCATGTGCAGGTAGATCCAGCGCAGCGTCATGTCCTGGCCGCCTCGGAAGCCCCGATCGTCGAGGTGGTAGTCCGCCGCGATCTCGCGGGACCGCGCGCACTGCGTCTGGTACGCCTCGATCAGCCCGTCGACCGTCTCGTCGTCGGTCATGCCGAACTCGGCCAGCTGGTCCTGCTCGCTCTTGGGTTTGAACGGCACCTTGGGCAGCGCCAGCTCGAACCAGCGCTGCTCCGCGCACGCCACATGCTTGAGCAGCCCGCCGAGCGTGGTCGCCGAAGGCACCAGCCGTCGCCGCGCATCGGCCTCGGACACGCCGCGCACCTTGTTCACCAGCACCGTGCGGTAGTGGTCGAGAAAGCCCTCCAGCGACGACCGCTCGCCGCTGAGCATGACGTTCTCGGCCGGCATCGTCATCGCGGCAACCCCGAGAACCGCCACGCGCCAGGCCCCGGCCGCAGCGGTCGCCGGTGGTGCGCGGCCGGATCGCCCCACATCGAGCGACGCCGCCGTGGCGGCTCATCGCCGCAGCTGGACGCCGCAGCCACCACCACGGCGGTCAGCGCGGCGAGTTCGTCGTCGTCCGGCGTGCCCCGGACGACTCGCAGTAGCGGACGTGGCGTGTCCTGTTCGCTCATCGCAGCCTCCGGCACCGTTATAGCGGAATGTTGCCGTGTTTTTTGGGCGGTTGGTTCTCCCGCTTGTCGCCGAGGATTCGGAGGCTGCGGGCGATGTGGCCGCGGGTGTGTGAGGGTGGGATGACGGCGTCGACGTAGCCGCGTTCGGCGGCGACGTAGGGGTTGCAGAGGGTGTCTTCGTAGTCCTGGATGAGTTCGGCGCGGAGTTTTTCGATGTCTTTGCCATCGGCTTCGGCGGTGGCCAGTGTTTTGCGGTAGACGATGTTGGCCGCGCCTTGGGCGCCCATGACGGCGATTTGGGCGGTGGGCCAGGCGAGGTTGATGTCGGCGCCGAGGTGTTTGGAGCCCATGACGTCGTAGGCGCCGCCGTAGGCCTTGCGGGTGATGACGGTGACCAGCGGGACGGTGGCTTCGGCGTAGGCGTAGATGAGTTTGGCGCCGCGGCGGATGATGCCGTTCCATTCCTGGTCGGTCCCGGGGAGGAAGCCGGGCACGTCGACGAAGGTGACGACGGGGACGTTGAAGGCGTCGCAGGTGCGCACGAACCGGGCGGCTTTCTCGCTGGCGTCGATGTCGAGGCAGCCGGCGAACTGGGTGGGCTGATTCGCCACCACCCCCACACTCTGGCCGTCGATGCGGCCGAAGCCGACGAGGATGTTGGGGGCGAACAGTTCGTGGACTTCGAGGAACTCGCCGTCGTCGACGACGTGGCGGATGACTTCGTGCATGTCGTAGGGCACGTTGGGCGAGTCCGGGATCAGGGTGTCGAGTTCGCGGTCGTCGTCGGTGATGTCGTCGGCGACCGACTGCCCCGAATGCGGCGGCGCCTCGAACACCGGCGGCTCGGAGAGGTTGTTCGCCGGCAGGAACGACAGCAGCTCCTTGACGTAGGAGATCGCGTCGTCCTCGTCCGCACCGAGGTAGTGGGCGTTGCCGGACTTGGTGTTATGGCTGCGCCCGCCACCGAGCTCTTCGAACGTGACCTCCTCGCCCGTCACGGTCTTGATCACATCCGGGCCGGTGATGAACATGTGCGACGTCTGATCCACCATCACCACGAAGTCGGTGAGCGCGGGGGAGTAGACGTGGCCGCCCGCGTTGGCGCCCATGATCAGCGAGATCTGCGGCACGACCCCGGACGCCTGCACGTTGCGAGTGAAGATCTCGCCGTAGAGGCCGAGCGAGACGACGCCTTCCTGGATGCGGGCGCCGCCGCCCTCGTTGATGCCGACGATGGGCCGGCCGGTCTTGATCGCCAGGTCCATCACCTTGACGATCTTCTCGCCGTACACCTCGCCGAGCGATCCGCCGAAGACGGTCACGTCCTGCGAGAACACGCAGACCGGGCGGCCGTCGACCGTGCCGTAGCCGGTCACCACACCGTCGCCGTAAGGCCGGTTGGCGTCCTGGCCGAAGTTGGTGGAACGGTGCCGCGCCAGCTCGTCCAGCTCCACGAACGAGCCCGGGTCGAGCAGCATGTCGATCCGCTCGCGTGCGGTCTTCTTACCCTTCGCGTGCTGCTTCTCCACCGCGCGCGCCGAACCCGCATGGACGGCCTCGTCGTTGCGGCGGTACAGGTCGGCGAGCTTGCCCGCCGTGGTGTGGATGTCGACCTGCTCCTCTGCCGACCCGTGGTGGCCCCCAAGCGGCTCCGTCGCACTACTCATAACCCCGCAGCCTATGTCATGGCACGCGGGTGGGGCTGTGACGTCAGCAATATCGCCGGTGGCGGCTTAGGGTGTTCGGCATGACCGCACTGGACGCCGACCGGCTGCGCACCGAACTGGCGACGGCAGGCCCGTACACCGCGCTCGACGTCGTCGCGAGCACCGGATCCACCAACGCCGATCTGTGCGACGCGGCCCGCGACGGCGCGCCCGACCGCACCGTGCTCATCGCGGAGGAACAGACCGCGGGGGTCGGCAGGCTCGCCCGCACCTGGGTCTCGCCCGCCGGGGCGGGGCTGTACGTCAGCGTGTTGCTGCGTCCTGCCGAGGTGCCGCCCACTGCGACCGGGTCGCTCGCGATCGTCGCGGGGCTCGCGCTCGCCGACCTGTGCGCCGAGCTGGGCGTCGACGCCACGCTGAAATGGCCCAACGACGTCCTCGTCGGCGGCGGCAAGCTCGCCGGGGTGCTGGCCGAGCTGGTGGCGCAGCAGGACAACCAGGCCGTGGTGCTCGGCATCGGCCTCAACGTCAACCCGGTCGGCGACGTCGAGCCGGGGCCGGGCGGGCTCGCGGCCACCTCGCTCGCGGAGTGCGGGGCCCGCACCGCCGACCGCACCGAGGTGGCGCTGCGGCTGCTGCGGGCGCTGGCCGAGCGGGAGGCCGCCTGGCGGACGGCGCGCGGCGATCTCGCCGAGGCCGGGATGCTCGACGCGTACCGGCGGGTGTGCGGCACCATCGGGCGCGCCGTCACCGTGTCGATGCCGGAGGAGAAGTCGCTGACCGGGACCGCCGTCGACCTGGACGCCGTTGGCAGGCTGAGCGTCGAGGACGACGACGGGCGGCGCACCACCGTGCTGGCAGGAGACGTTATCCATCTCCGCTGACCTCGGTAGGGTTGGCTGCGCCTGACATCGAGTACCACACGGGAGCGTGGCGAGGTGGCTTACCCCAAGGACCAGCTCAGCAGCGGCGAGCAGGTCATCATCAACCGGCATCCGCACTACAAGATGCTGTTCCTTCCGATCTTCGCGTTCATCATCGCGGTCGCCGCCGGCATCTGGGGAGCCGTGATGGCGGGCAACCTCCAGCCGCCGTGGGACGACGTGGTGCTGATCGCGGTCGGCGTCATCGTGCTGCTGGTGCTGCTGTTGCGGGTCATCAAGCCGTTCCTGCGGTGGCGCAGCACACACTTCGTGGTGACGACGGACCGCGTGATCGTCCGCCACGGAGTCATCAGCCGGAAGGGCATCGACATCCCGATGCGCCGCATCAACAGCGTGCGCTTCGAGCACGGCCTGCTCGACCGGATCTTCGGCTGCGGCACGCTGTTCATCGAGTCGGCGTCCGAGGATCCGCTGCGCTACGACGACATCCCCGCCGTCGAGAAGGTGCACGCCGTCATCTACCGGCACCTGAACGACGAGCCGCGCGACGACCATGCCGATGAAGACGCCGGTGAGCCGGAACTCGAAGAGCCCGAGCCACGGCAGGGTCGGTGAGCCGTGTCGGTGAGGGAGCTGGGCCTGCCCGCCACGGCGGCCGCGCGTGACCTGGCGGAGCGCGTCACGATCTGGGAGGTCGGTGCGCGCGACGGGCTGCAGAACGAGTCCGAGATCGTCGACGTCGGCGTCAAGATCGAGTTCATCGAGCGGCTCGCCGACGCCGGGCTGACCACGATCGAGGCGACCAGCTTCGTGCACCCGAAGTGGGTGCCGCAGCTCGCCGACGCGGCCGAGGTGCTCGCCGGGATCACGTGGCGGGACGGCGTGCGCTACCCGGTGCTGGTGCCGAACCGGCGGGGGCTCGACCGGGCGCTGGAGTCCGGCGTCCGCCACATCGCCGTGTTCGCCAGCGCCACCGAGACCTTCGCCGGCCGCAACCTCAACAGCACCCTCGACGAGCAGTTCGCGATGTTCGAGCCGGTCGTCGGCGCCGCCCGCGCCGAGGGGCTTGACGTGCGCGGATACCTGTCGATGTGCTTCGGCGACCCGTGGGAGGGCGCGGTCGACCCGGCGCAGGTGGCCAGGGTCGGCGCGCGGCTGGTCGAGATGGGCTGTTCGCAGCTCTCGCTCGGTGACACCATCGGCGTCGCGACGCCGGGGCAGGTGGAGCAGCTGCTGCGCGAGCTGGCGGCGGTCGGGGTCGGCGTGGGCGCGCTCGCGGTGCACTTCCACGACACCTACGGCCAGGCGCTCGCCAACTCCTACGCCGCGCTGCGCGAGGGCGTGCGGTGTGTCGACGCGTCGGCGGGCGGGCTCGGCGGCTGCCCGTACGCCAAGTCGGCGACCGGCAACCTTGCCACGGAGGACCTGGTGTGGCTGCTCGACGGGCTCGGCATCTCCCACGGCGTCGACCTCGACAAGCTGGTCGCCACCAGCGTCTGGATGTCGGAGCAGCTCGGCCGACCGGCGCCGTCCCGGGTGGTGCGGGCGCTGTCCGGCGGCTGAGCGCGGGAGGACGCCGTGACCGACGGCCTCGCCACCGCGCTGCACATGTTCCCCATCGGGCACCTGCCCGTGGCGTCGAGCGCCCCGGCCTGCCAACTGCCGCCGCAGAACGGTGAGGCCGACTTCGCCGCCGGGTTGCGGTTCCCGCCGCACGACCACTCCGAGTCGCACCTCGTCGACGTCGGCGGCCCGCCCGATGTGGACAGCGCGGACCAGGCGGTGCGGGGCTTGCCTGCCGCACATCCCGCCGTTGCCGCGCTGTGTGCCGGCGACGATCCCGTGCCCGACTCCGGCGAGCGGGAATGGCAGCGACGCTACGTCGTCACCCCCGGCCGCGCGCGGGTGGAGTACGCGTGGCCGCCCGGCGAGCTGCACCCGGAGGGCTGCCGCGAGGGCGGCGAGCCGGTCGTGCTGCTGCCGGGGACACTGCTGGACCGGTTCGGCGACGAGCACGGCCGGGTGTTCGCCGAAGACGGTACGCCGTATGCGGCGCGGTCGCTGCCGTCCTCCCGGCTCGACGCCGGGTACCACCGCTACCGGGTGCTGCGCGACCTGCCGATGTGGTGCGGAGAGACCGCGAGCTGGTTCGGCCAGCCCGGCGGCGGCGTCCGCTATCGGGCGGTGTATCCGGTGACCGACCTGCTCGCGCTCGGCTACCTGGCCGAGATCGCCCCGGACCCGGCCGAGACGGGAGACACCGCATGAACGTCGAGTCGATCGCGAAGTGGCTTGCCGCCATCGGCGTCCCGCCCGAGGTGATCTCGATCGACGCCGAGGCCGACAACGCCTGGTGCGTGCTACGCACCGAAGGAGCCCAGGTCGGCTGGGAGGTGTTCTGGCGGGAGCAGGGCAACCGCTACGACTGGGCGCGCTTCAGCAGCGAACACGTCGCCTGCAACTACCTGTTCGGGCGACTCGCCTGGACGCAGGTCGCCCGAGGCGCGGTCGGCCTGCTCCCACCCAAGGAGGGGCAGCCGAGTTAGGCGGCGATCACGCTGACCTGCTCGTCAAGGCCCGCGAAGTCAGCTGGATTCCGGGTGACGATGGGGAGCCCGTGGGCGGAGGCAACCGCTGCGATGAGGAGATCGGCCAGGCGCCTGCGGGGTTTGCGCCCGACGGACGGTCAGGACCGAGTTGTAGATCAAGCCGTAGGTCCGGGCCGCGTCGGAGTCGAACGGCAGCGGGTCGAAGGTCGCCTCCACCCACTGCAGGCGGGCTTGTCGAGCGGCCCGCTCCCGCGCCTCGGCGGTGGCATGCGGCCCTGTGGCAAGTTCCGCGAGGGTGATCGCGCTGATGCCGGGCGCAAGATCGCCATAAGCGCATCCGGCGCGCTCGGCGACCTTCCGTCCGTCGATCTCTTCGAAATCGATGACGGCCGAGGTGTCGAGCAGGACGTTCGGACCGGTCGTCACTGGTCGTCGCCCAGTAAGAAGTCCTGAACGACGATCTCATCGATGTCGGAACGGAACCGGTCGTAGTCGACTGTCGGCAGCGTGCTGGCAGCGGCGCTGGCACGCTGCCATGGCACGAACCGCTGCCTGCCCGTGGCCAAGCGCAACGCGTGCGCGCGCACCTCGCCCAGCTGATCCGGAGTCAACCGGTCGATCAGCTGGTGCATCTCTTCGTAGTCGTGCGCTGCCGTCACAGCCCGTAGTTTACCGGCTCGCACCGTCACGCCGGAGCAGCGACAAGCCGGCCTATCCCCCCAGCAGTCGCAGTGCCGCGTCGTGCAGGGTGCCGTTGGAGGACAGCCCGTTGCCGCCGTCGAAGCGTTCCGCGCCGGAGAGGTCCGAGAACCGCCCGCCCGCCTCGGTGACCAGCACCTGCACCGGCGCGACGTCCCACGGGTTCACGATCGGCTCGGCGGCGAGGTCGATCACGCCCTCCGCGACGAGGCAGTGCTGCCAGAAGTCGCCGAACGCCCGGTTCTCCCAGCACGCCTCGACGAGACCGAGGTACGCGGGCAGGCTGTGGTACTCCGTCCAGGTGTTCAGGTTCGTCGTGGACAGATAGGCGTCACCGAGATCCGACACGCCGGAGACGCCGATCGGCCGCTGCCCGGCACCGTCCGATGTGAACGCCCCGCCGCCGCGATGCGCCCACCAGCGCCTGCCGAGCGCGGGCGCGCTGATCATGCCGACCACCGGCACACCGTCCTCGACCAGCGCGATCAGCGTCGCCCACGCCGGGACGCCGCGCAGGAAGTTCTTCGTGCCGTCGATCGGGTCGAGCACCCAGGTCCTGCCGCCGAGGTCGTCGGCGTCGAACCCGCCGCGTTCCTCACCGGCGACGGCGTCGCCGGGACGCTGCTCCGCGAGCACCTTCCTGATGGCGTCTTCCACGGCGAGATCGGCGTCGGTGACCGGGCTCCGGTCCGGCTTGCTGGTCACCGTCAGGTCGGCCGAGGTGAACCGATTCGTCGTGATCGTGTCGGCGACATCGGCGAGGTCTGCCGCTACTGCGTAGTCTGCGAGATAATTGCGAATCACAGACAACGATGTTTTCACGTACTGGAGTCGTAGAGTGAGCCAGGTGAACATGGTTCTACTCGCCGAGGACGACCCGGCGATCGCTGACCCGCTGTCTCGCGCGCTGCATCGCGAGGGTTACGAGGTGGAGGTCGTCGCCGATGGGCCGAGCGTCCTCGAGGCG
The DNA here is from genome assembly GCA_009377395.1 of Actinophytocola sp. Classification (GTDB taxonomy): domain Bacteria; phylum Actinomycetota; class Actinomycetes; order Mycobacteriales; family Pseudonocardiaceae; genus Haloechinothrix_A. The sequence goes on from WHUB01000021.1 coordinate 44,421, forward strand.
ACACAGCGACAGCAAGTGAACCTGCTCGTGCTCGATCTCGGGCTGCCGAGCATGGATGGCCTCGAGGTGTGCCGGCGGCTGCGCTCGCGCGGCGCCGACCTGCCGGTGCTCATGCTCACCGCGCGCACCGACGAGGTCGACTTCGTCGTTGGGCTCGACGCGGGCGCCGACGACTACGTCGCCAAGCCGTTCCGGCTGGCCGAGCTGCTGGCCAGAATCAGAGCCCTGCTCCGCAGACAGTCGCCCGACGTGCTGGAAGCGGGCGGCGTGCGGATGGACGTCGGCGGCAGGCTCGTCACCGTCGAGGGCGCTGAGGTGCAGCTCGCCAACAAGGAGTTCGAGCTGCTGCGGGTGCTGCTCACCCGCGCCGGGCAGGTCGTCAGCCGGGAGGAGATCCTCGCCGAGGTGTGGAACGACCTCGACGCCAAGACGACCAAGACGCTCGACATGCACATGTCCTGGCTGCGGCGCAAGCTCGCCATCGCGGCGGGCGACATCGACGGCACCGGCAAGCAGCCGAACTCCCATGCCGACGCTGAGCTGCGGATCGCCACGGTGCGCGGCGTCGGGTTCCGCTTCAACGTCGAGTAGCACTCGCCGTGTATCGCCGCATCCTGCTCGCGATCCTGCTCGCCGTCGCCGTCACCGGCGCCGCGCTGGGCATTCCGCTGGGGATCACGGCGTCACTGCTGGTCAGCAGCATGGCCAGCGAAGACCTCAAGACCCGCGCGCAGCGCATCGTCAAAAAGCTCGACGAGGACATCGCGGCGGGCGACGGCATCGACACCGAGCGCGTCGGCCTGGCCGTGCCCGCGGGCGGTTACCTGGTGGTGTACGGGCCGAAGGGCGGGGTGTACCGGGAGGGCGTCGAGCCGACCGGCGGCACGCTCACCGAGGAGGCCAACCTCGCCGGGATCGGCCGGGTGGAGCTGTCGATCCCGGCCGAGCCGGTGCGGGAGCGGCAGACGCAGGTGACGGTCGCGGTGCTGCTGCTGGCGGTGCTGTCCGTCGGCACCGGCATGGTGGTGGCCACGGTGACGGCGCGGCGGCTCGCCCGTCCGCTGCGGGAGATCTCGTTCCGGGCGGCCAAGCTCGGCGCGGGCGACTTCCGGCCGGACAACGGCCGCTACAGCATGCCCGAGCTGGACATGGTGGCCGACGCGCTCGACACCTCGGCCGAGGCGCTGTCCGCGCTGGTGCGCCGGGAGCGGCAGTTCGTCGGCGACGTCTCGCACCAGCTTCGCAGCAGGCTGACCGCGATCCAGCTTCGGCTCGACCCGCTGACCACACATTCCGACCCCGAGGTCGCCGAGGACTCGCTCGCCGCCCAGGAGCAGGCCGACCAGCTCGCCGCCGTGCTCGACGAGCTGCTCGCGGCGGCGCGGGCGGCGCGGGAGGCGGGCGCGGAGCCGGTCGACCTGTCCGCCGTGCTCGAGACCATCGCGGTCGAATGGCGGGAGATCTTCAGCGCCGAGGGCCGCACACTGCGGCTGCGCATCGGTAAGGGGCTGATCGCGCGGGTGACACCGGCGCGGCTGCGCGAGGTCGTCGGGGTGTTGCTGGACAACGCGCGCAGGCACGGCTCGGGCACGGTCACCATGGCAGCGCGCGGTGGTGACACCGACGGCACGGTCGTGGTGACGGTCAGCGACCACGGCCAGGGGGTGCCGGACGCGCTCGCGCCGCACATCTTCGACCGGGGCGTCTCCGGCGCCGGATCGACCGGCGTCGGGCTCGCGCTGGCCCGCGCCCTCATCGAGGCCGACGGCGGCAGGTTGGAGCTGTCGGTGCAGCGGCCCGCGACGTTCAGCGTGTTCCTGCTGGTGCCGCGCTCGACCGACCTGTCGTCGGTGTCGTTGTCGACGGCGGGCTCACCCCGCTGACGACGGTCAGCGCAGCTCGTCCGGGAACACCCACTTGCGGTATCCCCAGAACCGGAACAGCATCGCCAGCAGCATGCCGATGACGGAGCCGCTGGTGAAGTCGGCGACCTCCTGCACCAGCCGCGACACGTGCGGCACCTCGAGGTCGAGGATGTACCGCGAGGTGTACAGCGGAATGAGGTTGATCACGATCGCACCCGCGCTGACCAGGAAGAACAGCGCCGCCTCGTGATGCCGCTCCCGGCCGCCCCTGGCTCGGAACGACCACTCCCGGTTGAGGATGTACGACACGATCGTCGCGACGAGGATCGCGATCGCCTTGGCCGTCGTCGGCTTGCTCTCCAGCACCGTCAGCTTCAGCAGGTACCAGACGCCGTTGTCCACGAGGAACGCCGTGCCGCCCACGATGCCGAACTTGAGCAACTCACGATGCTTGATCAAGACCGAGCGGAGGGGTTCCGGCACGACGGCAAGAAAATTCTCGACGACAGCCACGGTCGCAGTGTACTTCCGGCCGGATCGCCTACCGGATGTCGAGCAGCGACGACAGCAGGCTCCGTAGGCCGCCGGTGCCTGAGCGCCGGTCACCGTCCGGCTCGGGGGCGTCGTCATCTGGCTCGGGCTCAACGGCGTCGGACGTCGGTTCCGATGTGGGTGCCGGTGACGTCATCGTGACGGTCGTCGTCGATGTCGTGGCGGTGGTCGTCGACGTCGACTCCGGCTCCGTGGTCTCGCTCGGCTCGTCCTGGTCCTCGGAAGGCTCAGCCGAGTCGGGGACACAGAGGTTGCCGACGCAGCGGACCGAGACCTCCTCGGTGTCGGTCCCCTCGCCGATGGTGGCGGTGACGACGACCATCTCGTTCTCCGGCACGCCGGACAGCACCGTGTGGACGTGCACGTCGTCGCCCGGGGCGAGCGGCTCGTCGCTGCGACAGCTGGTGCTGTCCTCGTCGTCGGTGCAGCTCACGTCGCCGTGCCCGCCGGACGCCAGCATGGGCTGGTCGATGTCGATGGTGGTCCGCTTGGTCGTCTCGCCGATGTTGGTGACGTCGATCTTGAGAATCCGCCCGACGTTGCGGACGTCGAGGTCCACGCCGTCGGCGGGCTCGGGCACGTTCACCTGGTACGGCACGTTGATCACGAGTGGCTGCGCTTCGCCGCTCGACACCGTTCCCCTGATCTGGCCGGTATCGGCATTCTTGTCCGCGACCAGCCGGAACATCAGCGTCACCGACTCGCCCGGCTCGAGGCCCTCGCCGGAGCTGCACCGGACCGTGCCGGTGCCGCCGGGACAGGGCACCGTGCTGGCGCGCGGCGACGCCGCAGGCTGCGCGCCGGACCGCGCCGACATCGGCGCACTGCCGCCGCCGGGTGGCGACAGCGCCCGCACGCCCGGCGGCAGGTCGAGTGTCACCACGACGGGGTCCGACGTGGTCTCGCCGTGGTTGCGCACCGTGATCGGCAGCTCGACGGGATCACCGCCGGGCACCAACTCGAGGTTGTCCGGGCTGCTCACGACCAGCTCGGCGGGGTCCGGTGTCTCCGGCTCCGGTTCCGGCGCGGGCTGGACCGCGGGCTCGGCCGGTGGCGGCGCGGGCGGTGGGGGCGGCTCGGGTGCCGGTGGCTTCGGCGCTGGTGGCTGCGGCTGCGGCGCGGGCTGCGTCGCCGCCGGGGGCTGCGGCGCGGGCTCCGCCGCCGGGATGGGCTGTGCGCCGCCCGCGGTGAGACCGACCGCGACGGCGGCGGCGATGGCGACGCCGGACGCCGCGACGCCGAGGAACTGCCGAGGCGCGCCAGCAGCGGCCCCGGCCGCGGCACCGGACGACGACGCGGCCGCGCCGGTGGTGGCCGCGGCGCCAGCGGCCGCGGCACCGGCTGTCGCGGCCGACGCCTTGCCCGCTCCCGCCAGCATGAGGTAGCCGATCGCGGCGCCGCCGAGCACGAGCGGCGCGACGACCGCGCGCAGCGCGCCGTTGACGTCGGCCAGCTCCGCCGCGAGCGCCCGGCACCGATCGCACTCGTCGAGGTGCGTCTCGACCTGCGCGCGCTCGCGTTTGGACAGGCCGTCGCGGGTCCACGCGCCGAGCCGGTCCGCCGTCGCGCGGCAGCGCCGCTCGGTGGTCTCGGACAGGTGCACCTGGAGGTACGCCTGCCGCAGGCCCTCGCGCGCGCGGTAGGCGAGCGCGGACACGCTGTTCGGCGTCAGCCCGAGTATCGGCGCCACCTCGGCAGGCGACTGCTGCTCGATCTCGGTGTGCCAGAGCACGGCCTGCCAGCGTTCCGGCAGCCGGGCGAACGCCTTGGCCGCCATGGTCCGCTCGAGCCCGGCGACGGCGGTGTCGGAGAACGGCACCGTCAGCGCCCCGCCGAGCGCGCCGGTCGCGTCGCTCATGTCCTCGGTCAGGTCGACGCGCTTGTCCTTGCGCGTCTTGTCGTACGCGCCGTGACGCAGCGCGGTGAGCAGGTAGGCGCGGAACGCGCTGTCGGGACCTTTCCCGGCGCGGAGGGTGTCGAGGACCTTCGCGAACGACTCGCTGACCAGATCGTCGGCCTCGGCAGCCGATTTGGCGAGCTGCCGGGCGAGGTTGTACGCGGCGGAGACGTGCCGCTCGTAGAGCGTGCCGTAGGCGGCGAGGTCGCCGTCACGGACAGCGGCGATCAGCTCGGCGTCGCTAGTGCCATCCGGCGTGGCGGGAACGGTCGACACTGGCCTCCTCCTGGCTTGCGCTGGCCCGCGATGCCAGCAGTTCACAGTGTGACGGAGAACCATCACGTAGTCACGATGCGGGTCGGAAACGCCCCATCAGTGTTACCCGTAGTAATGGAGAATTCCCTGCCCAGCAGGAAGAAGTTTCTCGTAGCGCGCCGTCACGTGCGGCTATGGGCGGCGTCCCCTGATACGAGCTCCCCATGAGCCACCGCCTCGCCTCACGCAGCGTGCGAGTGCTGGCGGCGCAGTAGTCAACGACATGAAGGGTCGCACTGTGGTGGATGGGCCTGCCGCCGATGCTCGCAACGGCGAGCGCGATGGCGCCGAGTCCGACAGCGACGGCATCTCACTCGACCGCGACGCGCGCACCCTGCGGGCGAAGTGGCGCAGCGCCAGCCTTGCCGCCGGGTGGCGCTTCCCGAGCGACTGGGGGGTACCCGAGGTCGACACGGTCTGTGCCGCGCTGAGCACGGACGGCCCGAGCGAGGCCGCCGTCTCCGGGCTCGGCAGGGCGCGCGCGGCCGCGGGCGCCGGTCTCGAAGAGACGCTCACCGACCTCGCCGCGCTGCACGCCGTCGTCTCCGAGCCCGGCCCCTCGGGCGGGTTCGTCGTGCCCGACATCGACGCGACGCCGTCCCAGCTGCTGCGGGTCACCGCCCTCGCGTGGGCCGACGTCGCGCTCGACCGGTTCGCGCACACCGAGGTCACCGAGCCGCTCACCGGCCTGCCGAGCGCTGCCTACCTGCGCACCCGGCTGGGCGAGGTGTACCGGGGCGCGGAGCGGGCCGGGCGCAGGGTCACCGACGACGCCCTGTTGCTGACGGTGTCGTTCGACCTCGCGAGCATGGCCGGGTGGTCGCGGCTGACGGCGATGATTCTGGCAGGCGATGCGCTGCGGTCGGTGTTCGACGGGCCGGAGACGACGGCCGCGCTCGGGCCGTCCGTGCTCGCCGTGCTCACCGAGCGCGGCAACGACGTCTCGTCGCGCGCCGTCGCGCTGCGTCGCGCGATCACCGAGCGGATGCTGGTCGACCCGCAGCTCGAGGGCGTCCGCACTCCGACCATCTCGCTGGTTCGGCTGGCGCCGAGCTACGAGGAGTCGTGCGCGCTGCTGAACCGGATCGCGCGGCGGTAGGGGACCGCCTCGGCCCACCTGCGACACTGTTCGCCGTGCCTCGTCTGACCTCCCGTCGAGATGTGATCGCGCTGCTCGGCGCGCTGGTCGCCGTGCCGCTCGTGCTCGGCGTCATCGGCTGGCTCGCGGGTTGGCCGCTCGGCATGGACAGCGCCGTGTACCGGGCGGGCGCGCTCGGGCTGCTGCACGGCGAGCCGCTCTACGACGCCAACACGCTGGCGTTCGAGCCGAGCTGGGCGCAGCTGCCGTTCACCTACCCGCCGGTCGCGGCGCTGCTGTTCGTGCCGCTCGCGGTGCTGCCGGCGCCGATCGCCTGGGGCGCGCTCGGCGCGATCTCCATCGCCGCCGTCGCCGTCGTCGTGTCGCTGTCGATCCGGGCGACGCGGTCCCCGGCCCTGCTCGCGCGGGGGCCGATGGTCGTCGTCGCGCTGACGGCCGCGGTGCTGCTGCTCGAGCCGGTGTGGCGGACCGTCTCGCTCGGTCAGATCAACCTCATCCTGCTCGTGCTGATCATGGTGGACGTCCTGGTGCTCACCAGGCGCGGCAGCCGCGCCGGTGGCGTGCTCGTCGGCGTCGCCGCCGCGGTCAAGCTCACACCGCTGATCTTCGTGCCGCACCTGCTGTTCACCGGGCGCTGGCGGGACGCGCTGCGCGCCGTCGTCACCTTCGTCGTGCTCCAGACCGCGATGCTCGCGGTCATCCCGCATGACGTCGTCCAGTTCTGGACCTCGGCGGTCTCCGACCCCACCCGCATCGGCACCGTCAACTGGTCGGACAACCAGTCGCTGAACGCCGTCGTGCTGCGGCTCACCGACAGTGCGCCGTGGTCGATGACCGTCGTGCTCGGCATCGGTTTGGTGCTCGCCGCGCCCGCCGTGTGGCTGATGCTGCGCTACCACCGACGCGGCGACGAGCTGCGGGCGATGCTGGTCACGGCCGGATACGGCCTGCTGCTCTCACCGGTGTCGTGGACCCACCACTGGGTGTGGGTCATTCCGCTGCTGATCACGCTGCTCGCCACCGCGCCCCGGGTCGCGGCGGCCGTCGTCGCCGTGTTCGGCAGCTACGTGCTGTTGCTGCTGCCGGGTGGCAGGAATCCGGAGCAGGGCTGGTCCATCGTGGACCACCTGCTGAGCAATACCTACCTGTATGTGGCGTTCGTGCTCGGCGGGTACGCGTTCGTCGCCGAGTGGCGCAGACGGCAGGCCGAGCGGCCACCGGCGGGCGTGCGCGAGGTCACCGGCTAGGCTATTGGGCCGTACGCCCGCTTCAACCAGGGAATTCATGGACTCACACACCGGTCTCCCGATCGTCGGCATGGTCGGCGGCGGTCAGCTCGCCAGGATGACCCACCAGGCTTCGATCGCGCTCGGCCAGTCGCTGCACGTGCTCGCCGCGGGCGAGCTCGATTCCGCCGGGCTCGTCGCGGGCAAGGTCGTCACCGGCCATCACACCGACCTCGACGCGCTGCGGCAGTTCGCGGCCGGTGTCGACGTCCTCACCTTCGACCACGAGCACGTGCCGTCGGATCACCTGTACGCGCTCGCCGCGTCGGGTGTCGTGGTGCGGCCGGGGCCGGACGCGCTGCTGCACGCGCAGGACAAGCTGGTCATGCGCAGGCGGCTGAGCGACATCGGCTGCCCCGCGCCCGCCTACACCCCGATCGAGAAGCCCGAGCAGATCACCGCGTTCGGCGACAAGCGCGGCTGGCCGGTCGTCATCAAGGCGGCGCGCGGCGGCTACGACGGCAAGGGCGTCTGGATCGCCGACTCGCCCGACGAGGCGACGTCGCTGGTCACCGAGCTGCTCGACGCGGGAACGCCGCTGCTGGCCGAGGAAAAGGTCACCATGGTGCGGGAGCTGTCCGCGCTGGTGGCGCGCTCGCCGTTCGGCCAGGGCGCGGCGTGGCCGGTGGTCGAGACGGTGCAGCGCGACGGCATCAACACCGAGGTGCTCGCCCCGGCGCCGAGGCTGTCCGGGGACGCCGCGCACGACGCGCAGGAGCTGGCGTTGCGCATCGCGGACGCGCTCGACGTCGTCGGCGTGCTCGCGGTGGAGCTGTTCGAGACGCCGGACGGCGTGCTGGTCAACGAGCTGGCGATGCGGCCGCACAACTCCGGCCACTGGACCATGGACGGCGCCAAGACGTCGCAGTTCGAGCAGCACCTGCGGGCCGTGCTGGACTACCCGCTCGGCGCGACCGACCCGCTCGCGCCAGCGTGCGTGATGGCCAACGTGCTCGGCGCACCGGAGCGGCCCGCGATGGGGCCGGACGAGCGGCTGCATCACCTGTTCGCGCGGTATCCGGACGCACACGTGCATCTCTACGGCAAGGAGGAGCGGCCGGGCCGCAAGCTGGGGCACGTGAACTTCCTCGCCGACGGTTTCGACGGCCTCGCCGAGCGGGGACGGCTCGCGGCGCACTGGCTGTCGCACGCCGAATGGCTCGACGGTTACCAGATCCATTAGGGAGTGACATGACGACAGACGCCCGGGTCGGCGTGATCATGGGCAGCGACTCGGACTGGCCGGTGCTCGAGGCGGCCGCCGACGCGCTCGCCGAGTTCGACGTCGGCTACGAGGTCGGCGTGTACTCGGCGCATCGCACCCCGCAGCGGATGCTCGACTACGCCGGCTCGGCGGCCGACCGGGGCCTCCAGGTCATCATCGCGGGGGCGGGCGGCGCGGCGCACCTGCCGGGCATGGTCGCCTCGGCGACGGTGCTGCCGGTGATCGGCGTGCCGGTGCCGCTGAAGTATCTCGACGGGCTCGACTCGCTGCTGTCCATCGTGCAGATGCCTGCCGGGGTGCCGGTCGCGACGGTGTCCGTCGGCGGCGCGCGCAATGCCGGACTGCTCGCGGTGCGGATCCTCGCGGCGAGCGACGCCGGGCTGCGTGACCGCATGGCGGGATTCCAGGCCGAGCTCGCGGAGTCGGTGCTGGCCAAGGACGAGGCGCTGCGCGACCGCGCCGGAAAGCGGTGACCTGCATCGCGTCTCGCTGTGATTGTGACTAATCGCAACTCCGCAAACATGTGAACGAGCGATAACATGGCGAGGATCGCAGCTGCCAGACTCGAATGAGGTGACAGAGTTGTCCGACGGCATGTACCAGCTCGCAGAGGAACACGAGGAGCTCCGTGCGGCGGTGCGCGCGCTGACGGAGAAGGAGATCGCGCCGCACGCGGCGGATGTCGACGAGTCCGAGCGTTACCCCGTCGAGGCACTCGAGGCGCTGAACAAGGCCGGTTTCAGCGCGGTGCACATCCCGGAGGAGTACGGCGGCCAGGGCGCCGACGCGATCGCGACGGACATCGTGATCGAGGAGGTCGCGCGGGTGTGCGCGTCGTCGTCGCTGATCCCGGCGGTGAACAAGCTGGGCACGATGAACATCATCCTCGGCGGGTCCGAGGAGCTGAAGCACAAGGTTCTGGGTGACATCGCGGGCGGTGCGACGGCGTCGTACGCGCTGTCCGAGCGGGAGGCCGGTTCCGACCCGGCGGCGATGCGGACCAAGGCTGTGCGCGATGGGGACAACTGGGTGCTCAACGGCACCAAGTGCTGGATCACCAACGCGGGCGAGTCGAGCTGGTACACGGTGATGGCGGTGTCCGACCCGGACGCGAAGAACCCTGCTGCGGGCATCTCGGCGTTCGTCGTCCACGCGGATGACCCCGGGTTCGTCGTCGGCCCGAAGGAGCGCAAGCTGGGCATCAAGGGCTCGCCGACCCGGGAGATCTACTTCGAGAACTGCACCATTCCCGGTGACCGGATCATCGGTGAGCCGGGCAACGGGCTGAAGCTGGCGTTCACCACGCTGGACCACACCCGGCACTCGATCGGCGCACAGGCACTCGGCATCGCGCAGGGCGCGCTCGACGCGACGATCGCGTATGTGAAGGAGCGGCAGCAGTTCGGCAAGGCCATCGCGGAGTTCCAGGGTGTGCAGTTCATGCTGGCGGACATGGCGATGAAGGTGGAGGCGGCGCGGCACCTGGTGTACGCGGCGGCGGGCAAGGTGGAGCGCGGCGGTAAGCCCGGTCCCAGTTCGGCACCCGGCGTTACGAGCCTGATACCTACATCGTCACGGCCGATGATTCAGCTCGTGCCACGGGAGGATGCGGTTCTGCACCTATGGGTGAGCAATCAGTCGTTCGTGGATGACCCCGTCGCTGTGACGATCAGTATCGATGGTGTCGAGGTCGTCGACCAACAGTTCAGGGTCGGAAACCAGCACAACTGGATGTTGTTTCCGATCGATGCTCCACGTGGACGACACATGCTGTCAGTGATGTCGGACACCGGGGCTGAGTTAGAGAAGCCCTTCTCATTACCTGTTCGTGGACACCGATACGCCGTGCTTAACTACTGGAACTACCAGGACCGGGACGGTAGGCATTTCACCTGGCACATCCAGAACACGCCTGTGGGGTTCGCCTAGCGGAGGCGCGCTGACATTCCTCCCCCGTCCCCTTCGTCCTGAGCGCGCCCGCCACGCCATCGATGCGGTGTTCGCACGGCCTGCTCCGCTCGACGGCCTGGAGGCGGCCTGATCATGGCTCAGCGCACACAGGTGATCAACGTTCTCAAGATCAATCTAGCCCTTCAACAGCTGCCGCGCCATCACC
>WHUB01000220.1 GCA_009377395.1 Actinophytocola sp.
GCCGGAATGACGAACACGGCGTCCTGAAAGCAGGACACGACGGCACGAGCGGAGGGCGGATTCATTCGGTGGTCGCAACGCCTCGTTGTGGAGGTGTGTATGGGGCGTCCGCGGGGTTGGGCTGCGGCTGCGGCGGGGAGGCCGGTGATGCGTTCTCCGGGGCGGCCTTCGGTGGCTCGTCGTGAGCATCGGCAGCGGTTCTGGGCTGCGATCGCTGATGGTGTGTCGAGTGATGAGGCCGGTGTGGTGGCCGGCGTGTCACGAGCGGTGGGCAGGGGGTGGTTCCGTGAGTCTGGCGGCATGCCGCCGCTGAGTCAGGCTCCGTTGTCGGGCCGGTATTTGTCGTTCGCCGAGCGTGAGGAGATCGCGCTGCTCAACGCCCAGAAGTACGGGGTGTGTGAGATCGCCCGCCGGGTGGGGCGCTCGGCGGCGACGATCTCGCGGGAGTTACGTCGCAACGCTGCCACCGGGAGTGGTCGCTTGAAGTATCGCGCGACGACGGCGCAGTGGCACGCTGACCGGCGCGCCCGCCGCCCGAAAGTCGCGAAGCTGGCCGCGAACGAGCGGCTCCGCGAGTATGTGCAGGATCGGCTCGCCGGTGCGGTCACCCACCCTGACGGCACGGCTCTCGCGGGGCCGGTGGTGCGCTGGATCGGGCGGCGCCACGGGCGCCGCGCGGATCGCCGCTGGGGCGCGGCCTGGAGCCCGGAACAGATCGCTCGCCGGTTGCCGATCGAGTTCCCTCATGATGACCAGATGCGTATCTCGCACGAGGCCATCTACCAGTCGCTCTACATCCAAGGCCGCGGGGCGCTGCGCCGCGAGTTGACCGCCTGTTTGCGCACCGGGCGAGCGATACGTATGCCCCGCGAGCGCGCCCGCCGTCGGGGCCGCCCGCACGTCACCAGCGAGGTGATGATCAGCCAACGCCCCGCCGAGGCCGATGACCGCGCGGTACCCGGGCACTGGGAAGGAGACCTCATCCTCGGCACGG
>WHUB01000221.1:0-219 GCA_009377395.1 Actinophytocola sp.
GGTCAGTGCTGGTGGCCCGCCGGCGCACCCGGGCCGGCCTCGGCGAGCAGGTCGACGCCGTCGCTCGCGACGACCTCGGCGCGGACGATGTCGCCGGCTCGCGCCGGGGCTGCGAGGCGGACGCTCGTCACGCCGTCGACCTCGGGACCCTGATGCGCGCCGCAACCCTCGGCGACACCGTCGGTCACCGACTCGACCAGCACGTCGACGTCTTCTCCG
>WHUB01000221.1:248-992 GCA_009377395.1 Actinophytocola sp.
ATCCACCAGCGTGGGCCGCATCTCTGCCGGCTGCAAGTAGCTCACCCTGATCCTGTCGATGCCCTCGACCGCCGCCAGCTGGGTGAGCAGCCGTTCGAGCAGCCGGACGTCGCCGAGATCCTTGCCGTAGGACGTCGAGTTCTCGCTGACCAGGATGAGCTCTCGCACGCCCTGGCCGGCGAGCCAGGCGGCTTCGGCCAGGATCTCCTGGGGCGGCCGAGAGACGAAGGCGCCGCGAAACGACGGTATTGCGCAGAACGCACATCTTCGGTCACAGCCCGATGCGATCTTGAGCGGCGCCGTCGGCCCGGACCCGAGCCGCCGCCGCAGCGTGCGCGGACCACCGAGGCTGCCGGGCACGCCGACCTCGGTGTCACCGGCCGCGCCATGACCCGGCACGACCGTGCTGTTGCCCGGTCGCTGGACCGGCGTCACGGGCAGCAGCCGCCTGCGGTCCCGCGGCTGGTGTGGTGCCGGGGACCTGCCCTCGACGACGTCGTCGAGGGTTCGCGCGATGCCCGGGTAGTAGTCGAAGCCGAGCACCGTGGCCTCCGGCATCGCGGCCGCGAGCTCGTCGCCGTAGCGCTCCGCGAGGCAGCCGACCGCGACGACTCGCGGTGCACCCGCGGCGTCGTCGGCCGCGGACAGCAGGGTATCGACGGATTCCTGCTTCGCCGCTTCCACGAAGCCGCAGGTGTTGACGACCACGGCGTCGGCGCCCGCCGCGTCGTCGACGAGAGCCCA
>WHUB01000222.1 GCA_009377395.1 Actinophytocola sp.
GTGGAGACGGTGAACGAGTAGCCGCGACCGGCCTGCACGCGGGTGCGGACCCCGAACGCGCGAGCCAGTGACGACAGCCAGGCACCGGTCGCGATGACCACGGCGTCCGCGGCCACCGGCTCGACGCCGTACCCATCGACGAACACCTTGCCGTGCTGGTGACGCAGATTGTGCACGGTGAACCCACCACGGATGACCCCGCCGCGCTCGGTGACCGCCTTCGCGAGGGCGTCGATGTAGTCACTCGGCTCGATGATGCGCTGCCGGGGGAACTCCAGCAGGTACTTGGTCCTCTCACCGATCTGCGGGGCGAGCTCCCGTGCCCGCTCGCGGGTGATCCGTTCGAAGTCGAGGCCACCGCCAAGCCCCGAGAGCCCTGCCAGTTCGTCACACATGGCCTCGCCTGCCTGGGCGTCGCCGAACCCGGCCACCACCGATGTCGTCCGCATCGGCCCGTCGACACCACCATCGGCGAGCTCGTCGAAGGTTTCGACGGACGGTCCGTTCAACGCATTCAACGCGCGCACACCCCGTGTCCACTGGCGTCGGGTGCACCGCAGCGCGAACCGGACCAGGAACGCCCACAACCCGGGGTCGGCGCGAGGCGGGATGCGAAGCGCCGCGTCGGCGTCGAACAGCGAGGTCACGCTGGTCCGGAGCACGCTCGGCTCGCCGAGGGGCACCGCCTTTCCCGGCGAGAGCCAGCCGGCGTTGCCCCAAGACGCTCCCGCCGCCGGCGCGGATCGATCGACCACGGTCACCGTCACCCCGCGTTCCCGCAGGAACCACGCCGTGGACAGGCCGACGATGCCGGCACCGACAATGACCGCACTGCGTGGAGTCCGACTCATGCGGCCCAGGGTACGTGGCGCGACGGCGTCAACCATCGGTCTCGCTATACCCACGTGACGTCGCGGCAACGGTGAGGCTGTGGTGGTGCCGTACGTTGGTGACCATGGCAGGCTCGAGCCCGGCGGTGGAACTCGACTT
>WHUB01000223.1 GCA_009377395.1 Actinophytocola sp.
GTCGGCGGTGGAATCGCCACCGGCTGGGCGTCTCCGGTCTCAACCGCCCTCGAGAAACCGTGCGCGCATCGGCTACGAGAGTGCGTTTGCGCGAGCCTGCGTGGTGGCGCTGCGCGTGCCGGTGGGCCCGGGCGACGCCGCCCGTCGAGCCAATGTCTGGAGGAGTCGCTTTGAGGCGGCACCGGGACCGAGTGCACGATCTTTTTGAGGGCCGGTCGATTTGCAGGGTTGCGCACGCGTCGTCGGCTGAGCGTAGCCAAAACTGTAACCGAGACGCTGAGGTACGCATCGGAACGAGGTGAGATGGAGGGGGCCTTTCCGCTCACGCCCAGGTCGCATAGGGACCACCCGGCATAACGTGAACGCACGTCGGTGAACTCATAACCCAGAGGTCGCAGGTTCAATTCCTGCCTCGCGCACACACTGTGTTCGGGCTCCGGGAGGGTGGCCGGCCGTGGATGGGGCTTCACATCCCCTAGGCTGGGCGCACAGTTCCCGTGGACCAGGAACCCGGTGCGAGTCCGGGGCGGTTCCGCCACTGTGACGCCGACGTCCACGACGCTCGGCGCAGCCAGACACTGGGCACGGGAGTTTCGACCATGAGGGGCGAGAACCCCGAGGAGGGCCCGTGCGCCTCGCACTCCTGTCCACGTCCGACACCGACTTGCTGTCCGCGCGGTCTTCGGGCACCGACTACGTCTGGGGCAACCCCTCCCGGCTGTCCGAGGACGAGCTGTACCGGGCCGTCGAGGGGGCCGACCTCGTGGTCGCCCGGATCCTCGGCTCGCCGCACGACCTTGGTCCGGGCTTCGATGAGCTGCGTGCTGGCCGGGTGCCGCTGGTGATGCTGGGGGGTGAGCAGCAGCCGAGCGCGGAGCTGATGGAGCTCTCCACGGTGCCGATGGGTGTCGCCGCGGAGGCGCACCGCTACCTGGCCGAAGGTGGCCCGGCTAATCTGGCCCAGCTGCACGCCTTCCTCTCCG
>WHUB01000224.1 GCA_009377395.1 Actinophytocola sp.
GGTGTCTCCTTCGCTGTCGTAGCACTGCTGCCGCCGCAGCCAGCTGAGGGCGTTCGTGTTGACACATTACCCGTGCGGCGACCCGTTTGCGGGCTCATGCTTATCCGGTTAGCTCCGCTAGGATCGGCGGATGCCGCGGCCGAGCTTCCCGAGAACGATCGTCGAGTTCCAGCACCGCTTCCCTGACGATCGGGCGTGTCGGGAGTATCTGCTGGAATCGCGGTGGCCGGACGGGTACTGCTGCCCGCGGTGCGGCGGGTCAGCCGCGACGCCGTTGGCGCGGCGACTGCTGTTGCAGTGCTCCGGCTGCCGGTACCAGGTCTCAGCGACGGCGGGAACGGTGCTGCACAAGACCCACACGCCGCTGCATCTGTGGTTCTGGGTGGCATACCTGATGAGCACGGCGACCCCGGGCATCTCCGCGGTGCAGCTGCAGCGCCAGCTGGGCATCAGCCGCTACGAGACCGCGTGGATGATCCTGCACAAGCTACGCCGCGCGATGGTCAACCCCGAGCGCACGCCGCTGACCAAGTCGGTCGAAGTCGACGAGTGCTTCGTGGGTGGACACGAAGCTGGCCTGCGGGGCGGGCGGGAACGCGGTGACAAGGCCCTGGTCATCGTCGGGGCCGAAGTGCGTGGCGCCGACACCGGGCGGGTCCGCACGGCCATCATCGACGATGCCTCCGCTGGCCAGCTCACCGGATTCATCTGCGCCAACGTCGAGCCCGGCGCTATCGTGCACACCGACGCCTGGAAGGGCTACCTGCCCTTGCGCAAGCACGGCTACGACCACCAGCCGCGCAGCCAGCTCGCCGCCCGAGCGCGCGGCGACGACCCCGACGAGATCCTGCCCCGCGTGCACCGCGTGATCTCGAACCTGAAGAGCTGGCTACAGGGCACCCATCGCGGCGTATCCACCGATCAGCTGCAGGTCTACCTCGACGAATACGTCTTCCGCTTCAACCGACGCCGGACGCCGAT
>WHUB01000225.1 GCA_009377395.1 Actinophytocola sp.
ATTCTCCTTCAGGACTGACACAACAGCCCTGCCAGGAATCCTGACGCGCGACACCCGAACGCATCCAAGAGTCGTTGACCGTGGTCAGGCAGCATCGGTGACGAGTCGGATCGCGCCTGCTCGGTGGCGTATCCGGTCAGGCTGAGGATGTACTGGTGCTCGGCCTGCGACATCTGTAAGACTCGCGCGAGCGAATTGAGAACTTGGTCTGAGGGAGTGATAGCCCGCCCTTGTTCCAGCCAGGTGTACCAGGTCTGGCTGATTCCCGATAAGTAGGCGACATCCTCGCGCCGTAATCCGGGTGTGCGGCGCTTCCCGTGGACGTGGATTCCGGCTGTGGTGGGGTCGACCTCGTGACGCTTTTTCCTGAGGAAGTCGGCCAGTTCAACCCTGGCGTCCTCGTTTAGTCCCACGGCAACCTCCCGTGTTGTGACACGGTTCGAGGGTAGTAGTGCCGATACTAGTATCAGCGCCGTTCTTGTTGCTGACTGTGCTTGCCTGCATGGTGTGGGGCAATACCGTGCAGGCAAGCACAGGAAGAGGTGTGGCTGTGGAGACCGTAAGACGCATCAGTGGTTTCGTCGGGCGGTGGTTCGCGCTCATCGTGGTGGCCGCGGGCGCTGTGGCCCTCGCGGCGCCTGGGGCCTTCGCTGGGGGAGAGGAGGCGGTGCCGTGGCTGTTGGCGGTGATCATGCTCGGGATGGGCCTGACCTTACGCCCGGTGGACTTCGCGATTGTCGCGAAGCGCCCCTGGGCGTTGCTGATCGGCGTGGCGGCCCAGTACGTCCTGATGCCGTTGATTGCCTTCGGCATCGCACATGCGTTGAATCTCTCCCCGTACCTGGCTGCCGGGATCATCCTGGTGGGGGCGGCTCCCGGGGGTACGGCGTCGAACGTGATGGTCTACCTCTCCCGGGGTGATACGGCGCTGTCGGTGGCCATGACGACCGTGTCTACGCTGCTGGCGCCCGTGCTGACGCC
>WHUB01000226.1 GCA_009377395.1 Actinophytocola sp.
CCGGGTCGGCTTCTGGTTCCAGATCGGCGCTATCGGGGTCATCGGCGGTCTCAGCTGTCAACGGTCATGAAGATCTCCCCGGTGGCGGTCAGGAGATCTCCCCACTGGCGGACATGGTTTATCCCCAGTGGTGGCTGGGAGTTCTCCCCGAGCCGGGGTTAGGTGGGCAAGGTGGTCACCCCCTTCCCGGCGGTGGCTTGGGCGAGCCGGTACGACTCGCCCTCGGTAACGCACACGTGCGCGTGGTGCAGTAGTCGGTCGACGGTGGCGGTGGCCAAGGTCTTGGGCATCAGCTCGTCGAACCCGGCGGGGTGCAGGTTGCTGCTCACCGCGAGGGAGCGTTTCTCGTAGCAGGCGTCGACGAGGCGGTAGAATCCCTCGGCGGCGTCCTCGCCGACGGGGAGCATGCCGATGTCGTCGACGACGATGAGGTCGACTCGGGTGATCCGCCGGATCGCTTTGCCGATCGAGTCATCAGCGCGGTGCCGGCGCACGAGCGCGCCGAGCTCGTCGATTGCGAACCAGGCGACGGTGCGGCCGGAGTCGATCGCGGCCTGCCCGAGCGCTTCACACAGGTGCGACTTTCCTGTCCCGGAGGGCCCGCAGACGCAGAGGTTCTCGTGCCGGTCCACCCACTCCAGGGTGCGCAGCGCGGCCTGGGTGGCGGCGGGGATGGAGCAGCGGTCCTCGTCGAAGACCTCGAAGGTCTTCCCGGCGGGGAAGTTCGCCTTCTTCCGCCGCAGGGCGATGGTCGCGGCGTCACGGCCGGTGGTCTCCTCGACGAGCAGCACCCGCAGCACTTCGGCGGGGTCCCAGCGTTGCGCCCGCGCGGTGGCGAGCACGTCTGTCGCGGCGTTGCGCAGGTAGGGCAGCCGCAACCGGCGCGTCAACGCCAGTACCTCCTCGGTCGCCTGCGGTGTCGGTGCGCTCACCGCCGGCCCGACCGAGACGTTCGCGTTGGTGTCGGCGCGGCTCACAG
>WHUB01000227.1 GCA_009377395.1 Actinophytocola sp.
CACCTCGCCGGAGTCGACGGTCTCGGAACACAGAAACCGCTCCCGCGCCGTCGCCAACTTCGTGGAATCGAGACCCGCCTGGGTCACGGTCTCACCTGCTACCATCGACAACAGTGACCTGCATCACAATAAGAGCTGTTCCTTAGTGTATCGAATGCGAGTACACGGCGAGTACACGGGCTGTCTCATCCTGAGATTTCCGTGCGGCGAACAGGTTTAGCCGAGGGTGAACGGATCCCGGGTACGGCCCGGTCAGCGCCACCCACACCACCACGACCGCGTGGGTCACCTTGTTTCCGTACGAATCCGGTGACGCACTCGCGGACGCGATGGAAGAGGGCGACGAGTTGTGCGCTCACCGCGAGCCAGGGCGCTGAGCAAGTCCACTGCCTGCGCGAGTTCGGTCAGCGGAGAACGGGACGACCCAGCGGCAGGGCAGACCCGCCAGTGGCCAACGACGCGGAGTTCACGAACAGGTACACGCCGAGCGCGGCGAAGATCAGCACGACGACGCCGCCGGCTTGTGCCAACCCGGCCGAGCCTTGCGCGGTGCCCAGCAGGACCAGCAGCAGCGCCAAGGCGATCAGCGCGAACAGCGCCGTGAAGGCACTCGGCAGCCGAAGGGTGGCCAGCGTGAGCATCACGATCACCACCAGCCAGCAGATCAGGAATAGCTCCTGGGTGGCCACCGCGGCCTGCTCGTCGATGCCGAGCCAGCCGTGTGTGAGCCCGAGCACGAGCAGGCCATAGCTCCACCAGAACCCGGCGAAGATGGCGAACACGCTGGCCACCGCGCTCTGGCCGAGGGCGGCACCCCATACGGCGGCGATGGCCAGGCCGAGCCCGGTGGCGGCCAGGATGATCGGCAGCGGAGCGCCGACGGCCGTGGCGGGTACGTAGCCGACGAGGGCCAGGCCCAGCGCGACAGAGCCGACGATGAAAGCCGGTAACCCGATGGCCGCGGGGTCGCCGGTGGCG
>WHUB01000228.1 GCA_009377395.1 Actinophytocola sp.
GGTGCCGAGGCGGCGGGACAAGCGAGACTCCGGCTGGCTCACGGCGCCATCATGTCAGCGGGTCCGTTGCGCGGGTGGCAGACGTCACCGTCGTCCTGCTTGCAAAAGTTAGCAAGTGCTAGCAGAATGGCTGGCATGGCCGGTTCGTTGGGCGAGTTCTTGCAGGAGCAGCGCCAGCACGCGCAGCTCTCCCTGCGGCAGCTTGCCGACCGGGCCGGCGTGAGCAACCCGTATCTCAGCCAGATCGAGCGGGGGCTCCGGCGACCGTCTGCTGACGTGCTTCAGCAGATCGCCAAGGGGCTGCGTATCTCCGCCGAGGCGCTGTACGTCCGGGCCGGGTTGCTCGACCATGCGGAGGGAATCAGCACTGTCGAAGACGCCGTGCTGTCCGACGCGGCGCTCTCTGATCGTCAGAAGCGAGTGCTGCTCGACCTCTACCAGACATTCCGGACCGAATCGATGCCCGATACGGGCGAAGGGTGACACGGACATGCCAACACAGACCACTGAGAACAAGGCGCTCTACGCCGTCGCCGGCGCCGCCGACCTCGCGATCGAGAAGCTCCGCGAGCTGTCCACGCACGGCCCGGCCATCGCCGAGCGCGCCGAGGCCGTCGCCGGCGTCGTGCGCGACAAGCTGGCGGAACTCCCCGGCGAGATCGTGAAGCTGCGCGCCGAGCTCCCGGCCGACCTGCAGAAGCTGCGTGATGACGTGCCCGCCGAGGTGCAGAAGCTGCGCTCGGATCTGCCAGGTCAGCTGAAGAAGGTTCGCAACGACCTGCCCGCCGACGTGCAGAAGCTCCGGGACGAGCTGCCGACGGTCCTGCACGACGTGCAGACCAAGCTGGTGAAGGCCAGCGGCGAGCTCGCCGATGTTGTGGCCGACCTCAGCGCTCGTGGCGAGGGCGCCGTGAGCCGGTTCCGCCGTGACCACGCCGACACGCTCGACGCCGTGACCAGTACGGTGGCC
>WHUB01000229.1 GCA_009377395.1 Actinophytocola sp.
GGTCTGACAAGATCAAACCAAGCTCAGAAGTGTCCGGAAAAACGGGGGAACCTCAAGGGGCTTGTGTTTTCGGTATCGGGCTTGGACGCCGGGTTTCTCATCGGCGCTGAGGACGAAGTCGTTCTCGCCCAGCGGTTCGCCTTCCCAGACGCGGGCATACAGGTCGAGCACCCGGGTGGCCTTGACCGCGAAATACGGGTCGCGGGGAAAGATCCACGAGCGATGCTGCCAGGGCTTGATCGCGTCCGCGGCCAGCCACCGGCGCACCGTGGAGGTCGACACCCGCTCACAGACACCACGAGCCACCGCCTGGCGGGCCAGCTCCGGACAGCTCCACCGCGCCAACGGGGCCTCCGCCTGCGCGGGCAGCTCACAGGCCAGCGCCTTGACCTCGGCCACGACCGTGGCCGGGAAGACCCGGGGCCGCCCACTGCGCGGCCGGTCGGCCAGTCCCGGCAGCCCTTCGCGGCAGAACCGCTTGCGCCACTTGCGAACCGTGTCCACGACAACCCCGAGCGCGCGAGCGATGTCGGCATTGCAATGCCCGTCAGCGGCAAACAGCACGATCCGCGCCCGCAACACCTGCCGATGCTCGGCACGACCACGTCGTGACACTGCCTCCAGCGTCTGCCGGTCCGCCGGGTCCAGCGTGATCACATACGGGCTACGCGCGGCCACCAACCCACTCATTTCAAGATCGACTATGGGAGTGAGACGGTATCGGGCAGGATCGTTCCCATGGCTTCCCCGCCCGAGTCGACCAAGACCTCGCTGCGTCAACGCCTGCTGGCCCGCGCCCGGGAACGCTGGCCCCAGCTGACCACCGTCCAGGTGCGTCACCACGGCGCGTTCGCCTACGTCACCGGCGAACTCACCGACGGCACCACTCTGCCGCTGTTCCGATTGCGCTACAACGGATCCGCCAGCAGCTGGGGGTTCGCCATCTACCGCGCCAGCCACGAGGACT
>WHUB01000022.1:0-7321 GCA_009377395.1 Actinophytocola sp.
CTCCGGCGGCGTCATCCAGGTCGCCGACGAGCTGCACGGTTTCGACTTCGAGCGCGCCAAGGGCGTCGCGTCGAAGATCTTCGCCACGACCAAGGAGGTCCTCGATCTGGCGGACAACGAGGGCGTGCCGCCCGCGACGGCGGCCGACCGGCTCGCGGAACGCCGCATGGCGGCGGCCCGCACCCCCGCCACCGCCGCCAGCTGACCCCCAACGCAGAACTCGGCGTCCCCAACGCAGGACACAGCGCCCTGAGTGTGGGACACGGCGCCCTGGCGTCGTGTCCCACATCTGTGCCGACGTTTCCTGCGCTCCTGCCGTTGTGTCCTGCGTTCACGACGTTGTGTTCTGCGTTGGCGGACCCGATGTAACCACGGGACCGGTCGCGACGACCTTCGGGCAACACTCGCTCGACCGCCGGGATCGGTACCCATGGCAGGCACACCGGACATTCTCACCCCACCCACCTCCGTCACCGACACCGTCGCGAGGCTGGACGCCGCACTCGACGTGGCTCTGCCGGCGAAGCAGCCCGGCAACATCTTGGTTGCCACCTGGAACATCCGGGCACTCTCCGACCTCACCAAGGACTGGCAGACGCCCGACGGCGCGTCGCCGCTGCGCAACCTCGCCGACGTCCACTACATCGCGGCGCACATCCGACGGTTCGACGTCGTCGCGGTGCAGGAGATCAGGGGCAACCTGCGGGCGCTGCGGTACCTGCTCAAGGTCCTCGGCGAGCGGTGGGCGTTCCTGCTCACCGACGTCAGCGGCGGCGACGCGGGCAACGACGAACGCCTCGGCTTCCTCTACGACACCGAGCGGGTCAAGCCGTCCGGCCTGGCGTGCGAGCTCGTCGTCACGCTCGGCGACCGGTCAGGCACCGGCTCCGGCGTGCTCGACCGCCAGTTCGCCCGCACCCCGTACGCCGTCAGCTTCCTCGCGGCGGGACAGACCTTCACGCTCACCACGTTGCACATCAACTACGGCGACAAGCCGAGCGACCGGCTTCCCGAGCTGGCGGCGATCGCCGAATGGCTGGCGAACTGGGCCGAGCGCGAGTTCGACTGGCACCACAACCTGATCGCGCTCGGCGACTTCAACATCGACCGCGCCGACGACCCGCTGTTCGACGCCTTCACCTCGACCGGCCTCACGCCGGCGCCGCCGCTGGCGGAGCTGCCGCGCACCATCTTCGACAAGCCCAGCAAGCACCATCACTACGACCAGATCGCCTGGTTCACCACGGACCAGCGACGCAGACCGGTGCTGAACCTGGCGTGCCTGACCGGCGGCCAGCTCGACTTCACCATCGAGCTGAAGGGCGAGCAGAGCCTCACCACACTGTCCTGGCACGTCTCCGATCATTACCCGCTCTGGGTGGAGTTCGGCGTCCCGACGTGACCGGAGTGCGGGACCGGGAGGATCATGAGATCGTGCCGTCCACGATGGAGTGAGCCATGAGCGCACGCACCCGAGGTGCCGTGATCGTCCTCGCGATCCTCGCCGCGCTCGCCCTGGTCGCGGCCATGATCTGGTACGTCATGCAACTGTCCGAATCGGACTCCGGAGAGAAGGGCATCGAAACCCTGCCGGGTCACGAGGTGATCGCCGTCAAGATCGACAACGTCGCGGCGGCGCGGCCACAGACCGGACTCGGCAAGGCCGAAACCGTCTACGTCGAGCCGGTCGAGGGTGGACTGACCCGGCTGCTCGCCATCTACGGCGGCGAACTGCCCGAGGCGATCGGGCCGATCCGCAGCGCACGAGCGTCCGACATCGAGCTGCTCGCCCAGTACGGCAGGCCCACGTTCGTCTACTCCGGCGCGGCGGCGCCCGTGCTCACCGACCTCGCGGCCGCCCCGCTGGTGCGAGCCTCGCCGAGCAGGACCGCGGGGTTCTACCGGGACACCGAACGCGAGACGCCGCACGACCTCTTCGTCGACCCCGCCGCGCTGCCCGAGCCGGAGGCACCACCCGCCGTAGCCCCGCTCCAGCGGGGCACGGCCCCGGCGGGTGGCACTGTCACCGCTCACCACACCACGAGCTACGACGCCGCGACGTTCGACTTCGACTGGCTGGCACGGCAGGGCTGGCGAGTCAGCCTGGACGGCTCCCCGGTCATGACGACCGAAGGCGACACGATCACACCACGGACCGTCGTCGTGCAGCAGGTCGAGGTGACGAGCACCGGCCCGCCGGACGCGCTCGGCAACCGGGCGCCGACGGTCTCCACCGTCGGCGGCGGCACCGCCACGGTGCTGCGCAACGGCGGGCGGTTCGACGCGCGGTGGTTCCGGCCGTCGCCGGAGGCGCCGACCCGCTTTCGCACCGTGGATGGCACGCCACTGCCGATGGACTTGGGCCAGGTCTGGATCCTGTTGGTCCCGGACGAGTGACCACGTGCGTAGCCTGAAGCCATGACACCACCCACCGGCCGGTTCCGGCTCGGACCGCCATCGACCAGGCTGTTCGTCAAGACCAGCCGCACCGGGCTCGGGGCACGAGCGGGACACGACCTGACCATCGAGGCGACCCGCTGGAGCGGCAGTGTCAGCGTGCCCGGCCACGACACGGCAGACGCATCGGTGCGCGTCGAGGTCGATGCCGGGTCGTTCACGGTGCGCGAGGGCGCGGGCGGGTTCATGCCGCTGTCGGACTCCGACCGCACCGAGATAGAGGAGACCATCCGGCACAAGATCCTCTTCCCCGACCGCTACCCGGCCATGACGTTCGAGTCGACGTCGATCCGCGAGACCGGTGACGAGCTGGAGATCGACGGCGACCTGACGATCATGGGCGTGACCAGGCCGCTCACCGCGCGCGCCAGGGTCGGCGGCGACGGCGCCGTGCGCGGCCGGGCGGCGGTGACCCAGACCGACTGGGGCATCAAGCCGTACTCGGCGTTCTTCGGCGCGCTGCGGCTGGCCGACGAGGTCGCGGTCGAGATCGACGGCACGCTCGGCGGCTGACTGTCGGTGCCGCTCGCTAGGCTTGCCGCATGCGGCAACAACTGACGGTTCTCACCCTCGGCGTCACCGACCTCGACGAGTCCAAGCGGTTCTACATCGACGGTCTCGGCTGGACACCCACCCTCGACGTGCCGGGCGAGGTGGTGTTCTTCCAGATCGCGGGCGGACAACTGCTCGCGCTGTTCGGCAAGCGCGATCTGGAGGCGGACGCGGACGGCCAGGCGCTGTCCGACCCGGGAGCCGCGCCGATCTCGCTCGGCTACAACGTGGACAGTGAGGCCGAGGTGGTCGAGGCGCTCGCGCAGGCGGAGGCGGCGGGCGCCACCATCATCAAACCCGCGCAGCGGGCCGACTTCGGCGGCTTTCACGGCTACTTCGCCGATCCGTCCGGCTTCCGCTGGGAGGTCGTCTACAACGCCGGCTTCCACATCGCCGACGACGGCACGGTGTCGATCGGCGCTGTACCGTAGCTACGCGCTGCGCACCGGCGTCATCCACTTGCGCAGCCGGGGCGGCACTCGCTTCTCGAGCCCGTACGGCTCCAGATGCGCGCCGAAGACCTCGTCGAACGCGTGCCGCACGCCGTCGACGTCCCACCGCTCGCGCTCCAGGATCGGCTCCTTCAGGTAGGGCTGGCCGATGATGTGCAGCTGCGAGCCGTTGCACCGGACCATCTGCCCGGTCACGCCGTGCGCGCTGTCGCTGAGCAGGTACACCACGACCGGCGCGACCCGGTCCGGGGTGCGGTCCGGCTTGCAGGCCCGCATCGCCCGTTCCGACTTGACGATCATGCGGGTGTACGCGACCGGGCAGACGGCGTTGACCCTGATCCCGACCGCCTCCATGTCGAGCGCCCAGGAGTACGTCAGCGACGCGATGGCGCCCTTGCTCGCGGCGTAGGTGGCGAGGTTGCGCTGGCCGAGCGAGGCGCCGGAGGCGATGTTGACCATCGAGCCGCCGCCGGTGTCGGTCATCGCCCGCGCGGCCGCGCCGCCGACGTGCATCGCGCCGAGCACGTTGACCTCGATCAGCTCCCGCATCTTCTCCGGATCGTCCTGCCAGGAGACGGCCTCGTAGTTCAGCCCGGCGTTGTTGACGAGCCCGTCGATCGCGCCGAACTCACCGACGCAGGTCGTGATGATCTGCTCCGCCTGCGCCGGGTCCGCGACCGAGTGGCCGCTGACCACGGCTTTTCCCCCGTTGTCGACGATCGTCTGCGCGGTGTGCTCCGCACAGTCGACGTCGATGTCGTTGACGACGACGGCAGCGCCCTCAGCGGCGGCGCAGGCCGCGAACGCCGCCCCGAGTCCACGGCCGGCACCGGTCACGACTATCGCTTTGCCATCGAGCGTGTTCATGTCACCCACTCCCGTACAGCCCCACCCGACCACGGTTTGTGGTCGAGCGGCTCTACTCAGTGTGTGCCCACAACCGGCGAGCGAAAGCAGTTCGTCGGCGAACGGTCTCGTCAATGCGTCGGATGGGTGACCGCTGATTAGTGGAGTGTAATCACCGGACCGATCACCCTGATCGGTCCGGTGGCAGTCCGTGTTCGTGCTAGTACTGTCTGATACCGGCTAGCAACGTCGCCGAAAGGTCTCGAACTCAGGCTTCGCGATCAGACACCGGAACCACTCCCCTCACGTTGCCTACTCGCACCTGATGCACGGGTGATGCACATAATAGAATCAGGTGAGTGCTTCCCGGTAACCGCCACACGCGTAGACCCGAAGCCATCGCGATGAACGGGTGAGTAATGGCGTACGCGCGGCACAACACCGGGCGCGGGATCGCCGCGGACCATCCCTCCGGCACGGAACAGACCGGCACCGCGGGCGCTGCCCCGCCGGCCCGCGAGGCGATCGCGCACGGATTGCGCCGCTCGATCCGGCCGAGCCGGTGGAGCCTGTGGTCCCAGCCGAAGCAGATGATCGTGTTCCTGCTGCTGTGGGACCTGGCCGCCTGCGGCATCCTCGCCTTCGGCGTCAGCACGGCGAGAACGGTGACCGTGCTCGACTGGGCCAGGCTGGCCGCGCTGGCCGGGTGCGCGACCGTGCACATCCAGCTCACCCGCAAACAGGAGGAGCGCAGGCGCAACCGCGTCGCGTCGGTGCACATCGACCTCAGCGGGGTCTGGGTGGTGCCTGCCGCGCTGCTGCTGCCGATTCAGCTCACCCTGCTGCTGATCCTGATCGTGCGCGGTCAGCGCTGGGTGAACTCCCGCCGCGCGCCGCACAAGTTCCTGTTCACCTCGTTCACGCACGCGGTCTCCGCGCTGCTCGCGCAACGGTTCTTCCTCGCCTTCGGCCCGGCCAGCCTGGACGCGGTCGCCCCGTCCGAGGCGTTCGGCGCCTCCGCCCTGCTGCTGGCGGCAGGCGCCATCTACGCGGGCGTGCAGGCCGTCGCCATCGGTGTCCTGCTCGCGCTCGGCGGCACGCCGCAACGCACGGTCAAGAACGTGCTGGGCAACAAGACCGACAACCTGCTCGACATCGCGACGGTCGGCGTCGGCATCGTGGCGACGGTCCTGCTCGTGCACCTGCCACCCGCGATCGTGATCCTGGTGCTCGTCGGCGTCATCGGCAACCGGCTCGCCGAGATCAGCCAGCTGCAGGAGGACGCGCGGACCGACTCCAAGACCGGGCTGATGAATATGCGCGGCTGGACCGACACCGCCCGGCGATCGCTCGACCGGGCAAGCCGGAACGGCACCGGCGCCGCGGTGCTGATGATCGACTTCGACTACTTCAAGTGGATCAACGACAGCTACGGCCACCCGGCGGGCGACGACGTGCTGCGCCACATCGGCTCGCTGCTCGGTGAGGTGACGCGGCCGAGCGACGTCGTCGGCAGATTCGGCGGCGAGGAGTTCGTCGTGTTGCTGCCCAATATCGACGATGCGGGCGTACGCACCGCCGCGCACCGGATCGCCGAGGAAATTCGGTCCGCGAGGATCAAGACGACGACCAAGCACGGGGGCGAGACCACCGTGACCGACCGCACCGTGTCCATCGGTGTCGCGCTGCATCCGCAGCACGGCGAGACCCTGGATGCGCTGCTCAGCGCGGCGGACGCGGCCGTCTACGAGGCCAAGGAGCGAGGCCGCGACCAGATCCGCTTCGCCACAGCCCCCGGCCCGGCAGCATCGATTTAACGCCTGCCCCGTAGCCTGTGCGCGATGGCCGTTAGACAGAACGTCTTAGTCGCACACCCCCCACTGTCGGGCAACCGGCCAGCCGTCGCTAGCGTCGTTTGACGCGAGGCAGTCTCTCGCGTCGCACGAGTGGAGCGAAGGGAGCAGTCAGGTGGAGCAACGGCCACGGGACGCGCAACGCGGACCGGACCGCGCCGCACGGCCGGGGCGTTCCACCTCGCAGCCTCCGTCCGACCGCTCGCCGCAGGGACCCCGCCAGCCGCCCCCGTCTCGCGCCGCCTCCGGCGAACGACGCCGCGCGGCCCCGCCGCCCGCCGAGCTGGGACCCCGACGGCCACCGCCAGGCAGGTCGGCGACCGCGGCAGGCGCGGCGGCACGAGGCGAGCGCGCGCGGCCAGGTCCGCCCGGCAGCACCCCACCGCCGCCACGCTCCGGGCCGGAGCCGTCGGAGCCGGATCCCGGCAGCGGGTTCCGGTTCGGCAATGCGCCGGTGCTCGCGGCGAGGATCGCGGTGACGATGGTGTCGGTCCTCGTCTTCGCGGTGACCGGCTACGGCTGGGCAGCGGTCAGCGGCTTCCTCGACGGCGTCACCCAGGTCGACGTGCTCAGCAAGGGCGCTGGCGGCGACCTGCCGTCGGACGGCTCCCGCGACATCCTGCTCGTCGGCATGGACAGCCGGACCGACGCGCAGGGCAACCCGCTGCCGCAATCGATGCTGAAGAAGCTCACGGCGGGCACGGCGAGCGGTGAGCTCAACACCGACACGCTGATCATGCTCCACATCCCGAACGACGGCAGCAAGGCGGTCGCGATCTCCATGCCGCGCGACTCCTACGTCAAGGTCCCCGGCTACGGCAAGAACAAGATCAACTCTGCCTACGGCCGGGCCAAGTTCGACGCGGAGGAGCAGCTACGCCAGCAGGGCGTCAAAGACCCACAGCAGCTCGAGGTGAAGTCGAACGAGGCGGGGGCGAGGACGCTCATCGAGACCGTGGAGACCCTCACCGGGCGCACCATCGACAACTACGCCTCGATCAACCTGCTCGGCTTCTACCAGATCACCAAGGCGGTCGGTGGCGTCGAGGTCTGCCTCAAGCAACCGGCCCACGATCCGCTCTCCGGCGCGAACTTCCCCGCGGGCAAGCAGACGCTCGCGGGCGCGAAGGCGCTGGCGTTCGTCCGCCAGCGGCACGGGCT
>WHUB01000022.1:7331-29853 GCA_009377395.1 Actinophytocola sp.
AGATCGAGTTCCGCACCGTCCCGTTCGGCAACATGGGCCTCGCCACCCCGGACGGCTCCGCCGTCCAGGTCTTCCCCTACGACATCAAGCGGATGATCGAGGGGCTGTCTGACAGCGTTCAGGGGCCCTACGAGGTCTCGCCCCAGCAGGCGAAGGCCAACTCCAAGGTCACTGTCTCGGTGCTCAACGCGGCAGGCGTCGACGGCATGGCGGGCGACGTCTCGGAGCAGCTCACGATGGCGGGCTTCGGCGAGGGCAAGGTGGCCAACGCGCTGCCGCTGACGGAGACGGTGATCCGGTATGCGCCGGGCGACATGGCCACTGCCAAGCGCGTCGCGTCGAACCTCGAGGGGCCGGCGACCTACGAGGTGGACTCCTCGCTGAGTAAGCGGTCGGTGACCGTGCTGCTCGGTGAGGACTACCCGCCGCCGGGCACGGTCGGTGGCGGCGCCACACCGGCCGGTCTGCTCGCCGCCAAGCCGAAGCCGAAGCAGCCGGAAGACGACCTGCCGGCAGGCACCATCACCGCCGACGGCGTCACCTGTGTGAACTAGCTCGCACAATTAATCTGGCCTCAATCGCGTCAGGATCACGTGGTGAGTGGCTTTCACCTAGTGAGGGCGCTTCGCGTCCTCACTAGGGCCACGTGGTTCGAGCCGAGGGATGAGACCAGTGCACCTGGACAGCGAGAACTACCAACGAGTGTTGGGTAACGAGCTGCGCACGCTGCGTAAGAGTCGCGGCTGGACTCGCAAGCAGCTCAACGCGCGGCTGCAGAGCACCATCTCGCTGCAGACCCTTGCCACCTACGAGCACGGCACCCGGCAGTGCTCCGTCGTCCGGTTCGCCGAGATCTGCCTCGCGCTCGGTGAGAAGCCGCACGACGTCCTCGCCAAGGTCGACCGGCGGCTGTTCACCACCGCGTCGGACGAGATCAGGGTTGACCTCGCCAAGATCGCGCAGTCGGCCGAGCCCCGGCTCGCCCCGCTGCGCCGCTGGGCCGCCGACCGGCTGCGCGAGACCGACGTCGGCAGCGGCAGCGAGGTCACGCTGACGACGGCCGCCGTCGAGCGGATGGCGGAGCTGTGCGGCACGACGTCGGTCGACCTACTCGACCAACTTCGCGACTACGGCCGCAGCCGCACCGGCTACGGCAGCAACGGCGACGAGAACGGCAACTCCTACCGCCTGCCGACCAGCTCGTAGTCGCTGGTGTCGACCTTGCGCGTCTGAAGCCAGTACTTCCAGGTGAACCCCGGCCATAGCGTGCGGTTGACGCCCTTGGCGTCGAGGTACCAGCTGGTGCAGCCGCCGGTGCTCCACACGCCGTTGGCCAGCTTCCGCTGAATGTCGCGCTGGAACTTCCGTTGCGCGTCCGTGCGCACCCGCAGCGCCTGCGCGCCGGAACGCTCGACGTGGTTGATGGCGTCGATGACGTAGCGCGCCTGCGACTCGATCATGAACACCACCGACATGTGTCCCAGCCCGGTGTTCGGGCCGAGCAGGAAGAACAGGTTCGGGAAGCCCTCGACGGTGATCCCCTGGTGGGTCTCCATGCCCTTCTCGGCCCACTCGGTCGCGAGGTCACGGCCGTTCTCGCCGGTGATGGTGAGGTAGTCGAAGGCGTCGGTGACGTGGAAGCCAGTGCCGTAGATGATCACATCGGCCTCGTGCTCGACACCTGCCGAGTCGACGACGCTGTGCTCACGCACCTCGGCGACGCCGTCGGTGACGACGTCGACGTTCTCGCGCGCGAGCGCCGGGTAGTAGTCGTTGGCCTGCAACACCCGCTTGCAGCCCATGGTGTAGTCGGGCGTGAGCTTGGCGCGCAGCTCCGGGTCCTGGATCGCCTTGTTGATGTGGCGCTTGCAGACCCGCTCCCCCGCCTTCATCAGCGCCGGATGGCCGTTGAAGCCGATCGCGCGGGACTCAAGGAACCAGTACAGCGCGGTGCGCACCGCCCGCTGCGTGATCGGCGCGCGGCGGAACAGCGCCTTGGCCGCGCGGGGCACCCGGTGGTCCGGTTTGGGCATCACCCACGGCGGGGTGCGCTGGAACAGCGTCAGCCGCTCGACCTCGGGCGCGATCTGCGGCACGAACTGGATCGCGCTCGCGCCGGTGCCGACCACCGCGACCTGCTTGCCACGCAGGTCGACGTCGTGGTTCCACTCGGCGGAGTGGAACTGCTCGCCCTGGAACGTCTCGATGCCCGCCAGCTTCGGGATGTTGGGGACGTGCAGCGCGCCGACGCCGGAGACGAGGTAGTCGCCGACGTAGGTCTCGCCGTTGGTGCCGGTGACGGTCCAGGTGCGGTCCGACTCGTCCCAGGTCGCGCCCGCCATCTCGACGCCGAAGCGGATGTGGGAGCGCAGCCCGTACTTGTCGACGACCCGCTTGAGGTAGTCGAGGATCTCCGGCTGACCGGAGAACGCCCGCGACCAGTCCGGGTTCTGCTCGTAAGAGAACGAGTACATGTGCGACTGGATGTCGCAGGCGCAGCCGGGATAGGTGTTGTCGCGCCAGGTGCCGCCGACCTCGTGCGCCTTCTCCAGGATGACGAAGTCGTCGCGGCCATCCTTGAGCAGCTGGATGGCCATGCCGAGACCGGAGAAACCGGTGCCGACGATCATGATCGACGCCCGTTCCGTGGTGGTTCCCGTCCTGCTCATCGCGCCCCAATCCGTAGTCACGTCGTTCCCCTCGCTCACAACCTTACTAGCAGTAGGTTACTTCCGGTAGAGTGTGTGGTGTGACGGCCATCAACAAGCAACCGAGTGGACCGCCGCCTCGCCGCAAGCGCATGCCGCGGGCGGAGCGGGAACGGCAGATGATCGACGTCGCGGTGGCCACGTTCGCCGAGCACGGCTACGTCGCGACGTCGATGGACGACATCGCGGAGCGGGTCGGCGTGTCGAAGCCGATGCTCTACGAGTACTTCCGCTCGAAGGAGGGGCTGCTGCTCGCGGCGATCAGGGAGGCACGCGCCGCGCTCCGGCAGGCGACCGAGCGGGCCGTCGCGGGCGCGAGCACCGGCGAGGAGGTGCTGGAACGCGGGCTGCTGGCCTACTTCCGGTTCATGGCGGAGCGGCAGGACGCCTGGTCGCTGCTGCGACACGAGCTGTCGTTCCTCGGACCGATGGCGTCGGACGAGGTGGAGGCCATCCGGCGACAGCAGACCGACTTCAACACGATGCTGCTGCGGGCGCACCTGCCCGGCGCGTCCGATGCGGAGGCTGAGGCCGCGGCCGAGATCCTCGTCGGCGCGTGTGAGCGGATGTCCGTCTGGTACGAGCGGCACGAGCACGCCACCCCCGAGCTGGCGACCGAGTACACGATGAAGATCATCTGGAACGGGCTCGCGGGGTGGCAGCGTGTGTGATCGCCGTTACTAGACAAGTCCCGGCGAATGTCGTAACGACACTCGTCCAATCGGGTCAATTTCGTGGTTATTCGCGGCCTAACCGGTGACGATCGACATTACGAGTCGCACCGAGCAGGGTCACACGGTCACACTGCGAAACCAGAATCGAGCCTGTTGCGGTGCTCGACGCCCACGATCGAGAGGGATGAACACGGTGGATCCGATTACGGCAACCTACGTCCACGACGAGGCCGACTGGACCATCACGGTGTCCGGCCTTGGCAAGGAGCTCACCGACCGGGCGCCCGGCATCATCGCCGCGCGCGACCGCGCGGACCAGCTCGTCGAGAAGGTTGCCCCGGAGCGCAGTGGCCGGACGGTCGTCCACCTGCTCAACGGCAGCGCGTTCGAGTTCACCGCCGCCTACATCGAGGCGCGGCTGACCCGTTCGGCCGCCAACGCCGGCGCGACGACGAAGGCCACCGACGAGCAGGCACCGGATGACTCCGAGCAGGCGGAGGCGGCGGCGCGTCGCGCGGCGGCCCGGACCAAGACGGTCCTCAAGGCGCCGAAGCGGACGCGGCCGCAGGACAGGGCAACGCCCGGCAAGCAGCGGTCGGCGCAGCCGGTCGGCGCGCGCAAGGGCAGCACCTCGCGCGGCACGAGCGCCGGGGAGCAGGAGGAAGCGACAGCGGTCGCGACCGCTGGCAGTCCCGGCTGAGGCGGGCTCAGCGCAGCATCTTGCGCAGCAGCAACAGCACGATCAGCACGGCGACGGCGATGAGCGGGTACTTCACCTTCGGCTCGTCGAAGGTGCTCCTCGCCGTCGTCTTGGCGTTGTCGGCGAGCCGCTTCGGGCTCACCCGGGTGCCGATCTCGTCCACCTTGGACGCGAGCGCGTCGCGGTGCTTCTCGATGTCGCGCTTGATGGCTTCCTGATCGCGAACCACGAATCCTCCTCAACTCCTGGCGGGATGACCTGCCGACGCTGCTGCCGCCAAGTCATTACGGTAGATCACGGCGAGCGACCTGACCGCACGGGCACGCCGACGCCGGCAGCGGTTAGGCTCTTAGCCGTTGGGGGTCCGTAGCCCAAATGGCAGAGGCACACGGTTTAGGTCCGTGCCAGTGTGGGTTCGAGTCCCACCGGACCCACTCAGCATCAGGCGCACCCTTGTCGCGCTTGGTGCCAAGAGCGTGACCGTCTTGCCCATTCTGACTTCCTCACGCATTTTATGTTGTTTCCGGCGGGAGGGTGAGAATTCTTCGATAATTGCGGGTTCGGACAACCGAAATGAGCGTTGCTCCATTCGAGCACCCCAATGCACGTGCATATTACTTTTCATGTACGCTTTCCCGTGCCGGCCGACCCCCAGGGCCGGCATTCGCCCCCGGCGCCCCCTCCCCCCTCGGCGCCGGGGGCCCTCTCATCTCAGCCGCATTCGGGCCTGCGCTACGCTCCCGGGCCATGCGCACGCTGAATCCCTTCCGGTGGGTGGCCTGGCTCGCCGACTCCTTCGAGGAGCGCGGCGTGTACGTGCCCGGGATCGAAGGCGGACCCGTTCAACCGTGGCAGGAATTCGGCTGGGCCATCGTCGGCTGGATCTTCACGATCGGCGTCTTCGTACTTTTCTTCGCGCTCGCGACCTGAGAACGCAGCAACTCGGATTACGGGTTGGCCACGGGCGTACACCAGCTCCGACTCAACGTGGCCCCCTGGCTCGCCACTGCCCGCGAATGCGACAAGAGTAATGCCGAGCCGGTTTTCAGTGCCGGTGCGGCCCGAATTCCGTTACGTCCGTAATCGGAGGTCGCCCACGACAAGGAGTGTCTCGTGCGCACACTCAGCCGGGTTGCGATCGCATGCGCCATGCTCGCAGGCGCCATCGCCGGAGCATCGGCATGCGGGGCACCTGCCCAGGGTGATGCGGCGGAACACGGCGCGGCGGCGGCTCAGTCGAGCACCGACGAGCGGGCGTTCGGCGACCAGTACACATTCCACAATGGACTAACAGTCCGGGTGGCGAGGCCGACGTCGTTCACCCCGAGCAAAACGGCCTATCCCAATGCGGAGCGCGCGGTCGCGTTCGAGATCGTGATCGTCAACGGCACCGAGTGGCCCTACCACCTCTCCGATCTGTCCATCACGACGTCGATCGGCGGCGAGGAGAGCGCTGAGCTGATCGACACCACCCAGGGCTACAACGGGATCGTCGACATCAGCGCCGAGGTGCCGGTGGCGAGCAAGACCCGCATGACACTGGCCTACGTCGCACCGCGGCAGCCGGACGACATCCGGCTGGCGTTCCGGCCGGACCCGGACACGACCGCGACGGCGATCTTCGTCGGTCGTGTCCAGCCGGTAGTCTCGGGGCCGTGACTGAGCAGAATCGACTCCAGGTCGGCGACCCGGCCCCCGACTTCTCCCTGACCAGCAGTGACGGCAAGCAGGTGACGCTGTCCAACCTCCGAGGCAGGTCGGTCATCGTCTACTTCTACCCCAAGGCGTCGACGCCAGGATGCACCAAGCAGGCGTGCGACTTCACCGAGAACCTCGCCCTACTGAACGACGCGGGCTACGAGGTCCTCGGCATCTCCCCCGACTCGCCCGAGAAGCTGGCGAAGTTCGTCGAGGACGAGAAGCTGACCATCACGCTGCTCTCCGACCCGGCCAAGGACGTCCTCACCGAATGGGGCGCGTTCGGCGAGAAGCAGAACTACGGCAAGACCGTGCAGGGTGTCATCCGCTCGACCTTCGTCGTCGACCCGGACGGCAAGATCGCCGAGGCGCGCTACAACGTCAAGGCGACCGGGCACGTCGCGAAGCTGATCAAGGAACTCGGACTCGCCTAGCTTCCGGCGAGCGCGCGCAGGTGCGGCAGTAGCGCCCGCAACGCCCGGCCCCGGTGGGACAGCGCGTCCTTCTCGTCCGAGCCCAGCTCGGCGGAGGTGCGCTGCTCGCCGTCCGGCACGAAGATCGGGTCGTAGCCGAAGCCGTTCTCGCCGCGTGGCGCCCTGGTCAGCGAGCCCGGCCAGCGACCGCGCACGACCGTCTCCGAGCCGTCCGGCGTGACCAGCGCGGCCGCGCACACGAACGCCGCGTCCCTGCGGTCATCCGGCACGTCGGTGAGCTGGTCGAGCACCAGCCGCAAGTTTGCCTCGTCGTCACCGTGCCGCCCCGCCCAGCGCGCCGAGAGCACTCCTGGCATGTCGTTGAGCGCGGCGACCGTCAGCCCCGAGTCGTCGGCGACGGCGGCCAGCCCGGTCGCGGCGACGGCGTCGCGCGCCTTGGCGAGCGCGTTGCCCTCGAAGGTCGGCTCGGTCTCCGGCGCCTCGTCGAACGGCTCGACGTCGCCGAGACCGATGACGTCGAGCCCGGCGATGCCCTCGGCGGCGAGGATGCGGCGCAGCTCGTCGAGCTTCTTGCCGTTGCGGGTGGCCAGCAGCAGCGTGGTCACTTGTTCGCCTTCGACTTCTTCTCGCTCTTGTCCTTCTTCTCGGCCTTGTCCGGCGACGGCTCCGGCAGCTCGCCGGGATACGGCAGCGCGAGCGCGGCGACCTGCTTCGCGGTCAGCTCGGCACAGCCGGCGAGCGCCATGTCGAGCATCGCGTCCATCGTGGACCGGGTGAACGTGGCGCCCTCGGCCGTGCCCTGCACCTCGATCAGCGTGCCGGAGTCGGTGGCGACGACGTTCATGTCCACCTCGGCGCGGGAGTCCTCCTCGTAGGGCAGGTCGAGCCGCACCCTGCCGTCGACGACGCCGACGCTGATCGCGGACACGCCGCTGGCGAGCGGCTGCGGGTCGGCGAGCCTGCCTGCTGCGGCGAGCCAGCTGATCGCGTCGGCGAGTGCCACGTAGCCGCCGGTGATCGCCGCCGTCCGCGTGCCGCCGTCGGCCTGCAGCACGTCGCAGTCGATCACGATGGTGTTCTCGCCGAGCGCGGCGAGGTCGATGCACGCCCGCAGCGAGCGGCCGATCAGACGGGAGATCTCGTGCGTGCGGCCGCCGATCTTGCCCTTGACCGACTCGCGGGCGCTGCGGGTGTTCGTGCTCGACGGCAGCATCGCGTACTCGGCCGTCACCCAGCCGAGCCCCGAGCCGGTGCGCCAGCGCGGCACGCCCTCGGACACGCTCGCCGCACACAGCACGCTGGTGTTGCCGAACTCGATCAGCACGGACCCCGCGGGCCACTTCTGGTAGCCCCGGGTGATGCTCACCTCGCGGAGCGCGTCGTCTTCCCTGCCATCTGCTCTCATCACGGTGCGTCAGCCTACGAGCAGGACAATCCCGCCAAGCGGGGTGGGTGCTCAGATGTCGTAGGTCGAGCCCTGTTCGACCAGCTCGAGCGGGCCGCCGAAGGTGGTGCGCGCCTCGGCGTAGATCTTGGCGCGGTCGGTCCACGGCGCGACGTGGGTGATCAGCAGCCGCCGCGCGCCCGCCCGCCGCGCCAGCTCGCCCGCCTCGACCCCGGACATGTGCACGCCGAGCGGCCGGTCGTCGGCGTCGGTCCAGGACGCCTCGCTGAGCAGCACGTCGACATCGTGCGCCAGCTCGTCGAGCGCGGCGCAGACGCCGGTGTCGCCGGTGTAGGCGAAGGTGCTGTCGCCGTGGCTGATGCGCAGTCCGTAGGCCGTGGTCGGGTGCAGCACCTGGAACGCCGTGACCTGGAACGGCCCGATCTCGAACGGCGCCGCGACCGGCAGCGGGTGGAACCGGTAGACGTCGCCGAGGTCGGTCTCGGCCCGCTCCGGCTCGTTCGGCGCGTGCAGGTTGACCAGCCGCTGCTCGGTGTCCTCGGGGCCGTAGACCGGCAGCCGCGCCGGCCTGCCCACCGGCCAGTGCGGGTGGTAACGCCGCATGACCGTCAGCGCGCCGAAGTCGGCGCAGTGGTCGGGGTGCAGGTGAGAGAAGACGAGCGCGTCAAGGTCGAAGGGGCTGCGATACGACTGAAGCTGCGACAGCGTGCCGTTGCCGAGTTCGAGCCCGAGCACGAAGCCGTCGGCCTCCAGCAGGTAGCCCGAGGCGTTGGTGTTCGGGCCGGGCACGCTGCCAGCGCACCCGAGGATGGTCAGACGCACGAGCCTAACCCTGCCATGCCTGAGCCGATCCGCGAATGACCGCCAACACGTCGCGACTCGTGTCACTCTCGCGAGGTCAGGCCAAGGTCAGCTCGAACCCGGGTGGCGCGCCGAGGAAGCGCCGGGCGAGCTTGCCGAACCGCTCCGGCTCGCCGGTGGCGAGGAACTCGTGCTTCGGCTGCTCACCGGACGGCTCGGCCAGCAGGTCGGCCTCGGTGAGCACCCGCACCACGTCCTTGGCGGTCTCCTCGGCGCTGGAGACCAGCGTGACGTCCTGGCCCATGACGATCTGCAGTACCCCGGTGAGCAGCGGATAGTGGGTGCAGCCGAGCACGAGCGTGTCGACCTCGGCGGCGAGCAGCGGTTCGAGGTAGCCCTGCGCGAGGCCGAGGATCTGGCGGCCCGACGTGATGCCGCGCTCGACGAAGTCGACGAACCGGAGGCAGGCGACGCTGGTCACCGTGACGTGGCTGGCGGCGTGGAAGGCGTCGTCGTAGGCGCGGGAGCGGATCGTGCCCTCGGTGCCGATGACCCCCACTCTGCCAGTGTGGGTCGCCGCGACGGCACGGCGCACGGCGGGCAGCACCACCTCGACCACCGGCACGTCGTAGCGCTCGCGGGCGTCGCGCAGGCAGGCGGCCGACGCCGTGTTGCAGGCGATGACCAGCGTCTTGACGCCGCTGTCGACCATGCTGTCCATGGCGGCGAGCGCCAGCTCACGCACCCGCGCGATCGGCAGCGGGCCGTATGGGGTGTTGGCGGTGTCGCCGACGTAGCGCACCCGCTCGGCCGGTAGCTGGTCCAGGATCGCCCGCGCGACGGTCAGGCCGCCGACGCCGGAGTCGAAGACGCCGATCGGCGCGTCGGTCGCGGGGGAAGCGCTCACGCGGCCGAGGCTACCCGGCGTACCCAGGCCGGTCGGCACGGGCGACGAGCCAGGCGGCGAGCACCCCGGCGAGCGCGCCGAACAGATGGCCCTGCCAGGAGATGTTGCCCGCGACGGTGGGCAGCAGGCCCCAGAACATGCCGCCGTAGACGAGGAACAGCGCCGCGGCCAGCACGAGCTGTCCGAGCGAACGGTTGAAGATGCCCCTGACCAGCAGGAACGCCAGCCAGCCGAAGGCGAGCCCCGATGCGCCGATGGTCACGGCGTCGGGCGGCCCGGCCAGCCACACGCCGAGCCCGCCGAGCAGCCAGATCGTCGCCGTCACCGCGAACCACTGCCCGACGCCGCCGGACATCACCAGAAAACCGAACAACGCCACCGGGATGGTGTTGGCCGCCACGTGTTCCCACGGCCCGTGCAGCAGCGGCGCCCACAGCACGCCGTCGAGCCCGGACAGCACGCGCGGGTGGATGCCGTCCTGCTCCAGGTTGGCGGGCAGGATCCGGTCGACGATCTCGACGACGTAGAGCAGCGCGGTGAACGACAGCGCGGCGAACACGGCCGCGAACGGGCGCCGCGGCAGCACCCGCTTGGCCGGGGCGGCCCGCCGGGGTGTCGTCGGTGCGGCGTTCATGCCCCTAGATTACGCAAGTCTCAGGCCCAGAGCTGGCCGTCGAGGCGTTCGGCGGCCTCGTCGAGGGAGCCGGAGTAGGCGCCGGTCGAGAGGTACTTCCAGCCCGCGTCGGCGACCACGAACGCGACGTCGGCCGACTCGCCCTTCTTGGCCGCCTTCTCCGCCACGGTGAGCGCGGCGTGCAGCACCGCGCCGGTCGAGATGCCCGCGAAGATGCCCTCCTGCTCCAGCAGCTCCCGCGTGCGGCGCAGCGCGTCGTAGGCGCCGACCGAGAACCGCCCGGTCAGCACGTCGGCGTCGTACAGCTCGGGCACGAACCCCTCGTCCAGGTTCCGCAGCCCGTAGACCAGCTCGCCGTAGCGCGGCTCGGCGGCCACGATCTGCACGTCCGGCTTGTGCTCACGCAGGTACCGCCCGACGCCGACCAGCGTGCCGGTGGTGCCGAGCCCGCTGACGAAATGGGTGATCTCGGGCAGGTCCTTGAGGATCTCCGGCCCGGTGCCGCTGTAGTGCGCGTCGGCGTTGGCCGGGTTGCCGTACTGGTACAGCAGCACCCAGTCCGGGTTGGCCTCGGCCAGCTCCTTCGCCCGGCGCACCGCCTCGTTGGAGCCACCCGCCGCGGGCGAGAACACGATCCGCGCGCCGTACGCCTGCAGGAGCTGCTTGCGCTCCTCGGAGGTGTTCTCCGGCATCACGCACACCAGGCCATAGCCCTTGACCTTGGCGGCCATGGCGAGCGAGATGCCGGTGTTGCCCGACGTCGGCTCCAGGATGGTGCAGCCGTGAGTCAGCCTGCCGTCGGCCTCGGCCGCCTCGATCATGGCCAGCGCGGGCCGGTCCTTGATCGAGCCGGTCGGGTTGCGGTCCTCCAGCTTCGCCCACAGCCGCACGTTCGGTGCCGGCGAGAGCCGGGGAAGACCGACGAGCGGGGTGCCGCCGAGCGCGTCGAGCAGCGACGAGTACCTGGACACGGTGTTAGCGCATGCCACCCGCGACGGCGGGCAAGATCGTCACGGTGTCGCCGTCGGCGACCTCGGCGTCGAGGCCACCGGCGAACCGGACGTCCTCGTCGTTGACGTAGACGTTGACGAAGCGGTGCAGCTTGTCCTCCTTGACCAGGCGTGCCTTCAGCCCGCTGTGCCGCGACTCGACGTCGTCGATGATCTCGGACACCGTCTTGCCCGTCGCCTCGACGGACTTCTCGCCTCCGGTGTGGGTCCGCAGGATGGTCGGGATGGACACGGTCACGGCCATGGGTTACCTCCGCTTACTGGTTGAACGCAATCACACTGACGCTAGCGAGCGTGGGACTATTCCCGCACGTCAGGAGTCTGGTTTGTCGTCACTGCCGGTATTGGCGAACATGTACGACTCGACGATCTCGACGTCTTCCTCGGTCACGACGCCGTCGACGATGCGGTACGACCGGAACTCCGCCGTCTCCGGGTTCCTGGTCGAGACGAGCACGTAGTGCGCGTCCGGCTCCTGCGCCAGCTTGATGTCGGTGCGCGACGGGTAGGCCTCGGTGGCGGTGTGGGAGTGGTAGATGACGACGGGCACCTCGTCCCTGGCGTCCATCTCCCGGTACAGCTTCAGCAGGTCCAGCGAGTCGAACTCGTAGAACGTCGATGAGCGCGCCGCGTTGAGCATGGGTATGAAACGCTCGGGGCGGTCGGTACCCTCGGGCCCGGCGATCACCCCGCACGCCTCGTCGGGATGGTCCTTCCTGGCGTGCGCGACGATCGAGTCGACGAGGTCGCGGCGGATCTGAAGCACCCTTCCATCCTAAAGGGTGGACGCTTCGTGCCCACCAGTGTCCGCACCGTGAGACGACGAACGTCACATCACGCCAGGTTTGGCGCGAGTCCCGCGTTGTGGTGTCGCGAGTCCCGGGATCCGGCGTGGAACACGGCGTCGTGAATGTGGAACACGGCGTCGCGAGTGGGGGACACGACGTCACACCGCTACGGCATGGCGGTGAGCCGGTCGCGGTGGGTGTCGACGATGCGGCGACGCGGGTCGCGCTCCGGCAACAGGCGGCACAGCCGCTCGACGACCTCGGCGTCGTCGGCGCCACAGGACGTCTCCCAGAACCGCCACAGCGCCTCGGCGTCGCCGCTGTCCAGCACCGCACGGCGCACCAGCGCGGTCAGCGACTCCCGTTCGTCGCGCACCGCGGGCGCCTCCGAGTCGATCAGCAGCGGGCCGTCGAACCCGCGGACGACGGCCTCGACGTCGCCCTCCCGCAGCGCGGCCGCCACCCGCAGGAAGTCGGCGTCGATGTCGGCGGCCAGCCGGTACGGCCTCGTCCGCACCACGTCGGCGCCGAGCTGCGCCTTCAGCCGGTGGATCTCGGCCCGCACCGTGACCGGGTTGCCGTCGTCGCCGTACAGCTCGAACGCCAGCCGGTCGGCGGTCATGCCGTGCTGATGCATCGCGAGCACCGTGAGGATCTCGGCGTGCCGCAGCGTGATGGGAATCTCGCGGCCGTCGACGGTGACGACCGGCGCGCTGTCGCTGAGAAAGGTCAGCCCGAGCCTGCGCCGCACCGGGACATGGCTCGACGTGCCGCCGAGCCG
This sequence comes from Actinophytocola sp., assembly GCA_009377395.1. Lineage (GTDB taxonomy): Bacteria > Actinomycetota > Actinomycetes > Mycobacteriales > Pseudonocardiaceae > Haloechinothrix_A. The sequence goes on from WHUB01000022.1 coordinate 19,872, forward strand.
GAGCAGGTAGCCCTCCGGCAGCGGCTCCAGCATGCCGACTCTGCCGTCCGGCAGCGCGATCGCGCCGTCGCGCACCGGCAGCGCGTCGGGCAGCGGGCCGCAGGACTCCGTGGCGAGTACCCGGCCGGTCGCCGACAGCAGCGCGCCCGGTTCGCCCCGCAGCGCCTCCAGGTGCGGCATGTGGCTGCGGCGCACCCGCTCGTCACGTACCGCGAGCTGGGCCTTGAGCTGGCCTTCGGCGAGGCTGGCCGTCGCCGACACCAGCGCCAGCATGGCCGGATGCACGGTCCGCAACGGGCCGCTGACGTCGATCGCGCCGAGCAGCCTGCCGGACTCCGGGTCGCGCACCGGGGCCGCCGCGCAGGTCCAGGTGTGATACATCCGCACCAGGTGCTCGGCGGAGTAGACCTGCACCGGCTCGCCGGTGGCCAGCACCGTGCCCATGGCGTTGGTGCCGATGACGTCCTCGGACCACCGCACGCCCTCGGTCAGCAGCACCCGGTCGGCCTGGTGGCACACGCCCGCCTCGCCCTCGCGCCACAGGATGTGGCCGTCGGCGTCGGTGACGATCATGATGTGCTCGGCGTCGTCGGCGATGCTGACCAGGTTCTGCCGCAGCAGCGGCAGCACCGACGCGAGCGGGTGCTCCTGCCGGACGTCGTCCAGCTCGCCTGCCTCGTACACCAGCGGCGGCGGCTGGCCGTCGGGGTCGACGTCGGCGGCGAGCGAACGGTCCCAGGACGCCGAGATCACCGACCGCGGCTGATGCGGCGCGGGCACGCCGGAGAGCACAGCGTCATGCACCCGCTGCAACATCCGGGCGTATGCGGCGGGGTCGTGTAGCAGCTCTGCTGAGACGGCGTGCTCACCCACCTCTCCGACGGTAGTGACCGGCGTCACCAGGCTGCAACGTCGTTGCAACGTTGCCGCTCCTAGCGTCACGCCATCACGAACCGCAACGATGCGAGAAGGACGGCACACGCCATGACCAAGTACGCAGCACCAGGAACCGAAGGCAGCGTCGTCTCCTACGAGTCCCGGTACGACCACTACATCGGCGGCGAGTACGTGCCGCCTGCCAAGGGCCAGTACTTCGAGAACCCCACGCCCATCACCGGCCAGACGTTCACCGAGCTCGCCCGGGGCACCGCCGATGACGTCGAGAAGGCCCTCGACGCCGCCCACGGCGCGGCCCCGGCGTGGGGCAAGACGCCGGTCGCCGAGCGCGCGACCATCCTGAACAAGATCGCCGACCGGATCGAGCAGAACCTCGAGGCCATCGCGGTCGCGGAGAGCTGGGAGAACGGCAAGGCGGTCCGTGAGACGCTCAACGCCGACATCCCGCTCGCCATCGACCACTTCCGCTACTTCGCCGGTGCGATCAGGGCGCAGGAGGGCGGCGTCTCCGAGATCGACGGCGACACCATCGCCTACCACTTCCACGAGCCGCTCGGCGTCGTCGGCCAGATCATCCCGTGGAACTTCCCGATCTTGATGGCGACCTGGAAGCTGGCACCAGCGCTCGCGGCCGGCAACGCCGTCGTGCTCAAGCCCGCCGAGCAGACCCCGGCGTCGATCCACCTGCTGATGTCGCTGATCGGCGACCTGCTGCCGCCCGGTGTGGTGAACATCGTCAACGGCTTCGGCGTCGAGGCGGGCAAGCCGCTCGCGTCGAACCGCCGGATCAGCAAGATCGCGTTCACTGGTGAGACGACGACCGGCCGGCTGATCATGCAGTACGCCAGCGAGAACCTGATCCCGGTCACGCTGGAACTGGGCGGCAAGAGCCCGAACATCTTCTTCGAGGACGTCGCGGCGGCGGACGACGCCTTCTACGACAAGGCGCTGGAAGGCTTCACGATGTTCGCGCTGAACCAGGGCGAGGTGTGCACCTGCCCGTCGCGGGCGCTGGTCCAGGCCGGCATCTACGACCGGTTCCTCGCCGACGCCACCGAGCGCACCAAGGCCGTGCAGCAGGGCCACCCGCTCGACACCGACACCATGATCGGCGCGCAGGCGAGCAACGACCAGTACGAGAAGATCCTGTCCTACATCGACATCGGCAAGCAGGAGGGTGCCCGCGTCGTCACCGGCGGCGAGCCGGCCGACCTCGGCGGTGAGCTCTCCGGCGGCTACTACGTGCAGCCGACGATCTTCGAGGGTCACAACAAGATGCGGATCTTCCAGGAGGAGATCTTCGGCCCGGTCGTCTCGGTGGCGAAGTTCGACGACTACGACGACGCCATGAAGACCGCCAACGACACGCTCTACGGCCTCGGCGCCGGGGTGTGGTCGCGCAACGGCAACACCGCCTACCGCGCGGGCCGCGACATCCAGGCGGGCCGGGTGTGGGTGAACAACTATCACGCCTACCCGGCACACGCGGCCTTCGGCGGCTACAAGCAGTCGGGCATCGGCCGCGAGAACCACTCGATGATGCTCGACCACTACCAGCAGACGAAGAACCTGCTGGTCAACTACTCGGAGAACAAGCTCGGGTTCTTCTAAGCCCACCACGACCGCCGGGCGTGGTGCGCCCGCCCCGCAAACGCTCGCACCACGCCCGGCCTCCATCCGTCACGAGGAGAAAGGCCGCCGATGACCGCAGAACGGGTGGCCGTCACCCAGGAGGCCGCGGACCTGCTGCGCAGCCTCGCCGACACCCACGGCCCGCTGATGTTCCACCAGTCGGGCGGCTGCTGCGACGGCAGCGCGCCGATGTGCTACCCGGCGGGCGAGTTCCGCACCGGGGGCTCCGACGTGCACCTCGGCGAGCTCGCCGTCGACGGCATCGACCCGGTGCCGGTGTGGATGTCGGAGTCGCAGTTCGAGTACTGGCAGCACACCCACCTGACCATCGACGTGGTGCCGGGCCGCGGCAGCGGGTTCTCGCTCGAAGCCCCCGAGGGCGTCCGGTTCCTGATCCGCTCCCGGCTGCTCACCGACGACGAGCTGCGCGAGTTCGGGCTCGCTTAGTCGCGCGACTCCGGCCAGGCGTCGCGGTAGGCGCGGAGGTCGCCGACCGTGATAGCCGCGAGGAGGCCGTGGACGACCGCCCTGGCGAACGTGGTCGCGGCGGCGGCGCAGAGCGGGTCGAAGGCGGCCGCGCGCGCCTGCACACCGAACGGACCGCTCGCCGCAGGCAGTTCCCGTGCGCCGGTGGCGAGCGCGAACACGGTGTCGCCGTCGAACATCGAATGCGAGGGCCGCAGCGCCCGCGCGATGCCATCCTGCGCCGACATCGCCAGCCGACGGCACTCCGCTTTGGACAGTGCGGCGTCGGTGGCGACGACGCCGATGGTGGTGTTGAGCGACGTCCCGTCACTCTCGCCGACGTCGCCCGGCCGGTCCGGCCAGCGCACGCCGAATTCGCCCGCCAGCCCGGCGTCAGCGGCCCACGGACGTCCGGTGCTGAGATCGACGGCCTCGCCGTGCGCGTTGACCACGGCCAGCGCGCCCACGGTGTGCTCGTCGACGACGACGCTTGCGGTGCCGATGCCGCCCTTGAGCGAGCCGACCTTCGCGCCCGCGCCCGCGCCGACGCAGCCCTGCGGCACCTCGGTTTCTGCCGCATCGCAGGCGGCGTAGCCGAAATCGGCGTCCGGCCGGTTGCCCCACTCGGACCGGGGCAGGTCGAAGATCACCGCGCCGGGCACGATCGGCACCACCTCGTGCGGCTCGGCGCCGACCTGAAACCCAATGTCCTGTTCGGACAGCCACCGCATCACGCCGTCGGCGGCGGCGAGTCCGTAGGCGCTGCCACCGGACAGGCACACCGCGTGCGCCCGCTGCACCAGGTTCTCCGGCGCCAGCAGGTCGGTCTCGCGGGTGCCGGGCGCGCCGCCCCGACAGTCGACGCCGCCCACCGCGCCGTCCGGGGTGAGCACCACCGTGGTGCCGGTCGCCCAGCCGTCGCCGATCCGCTGCCGGTGCCCGACGCGCACGCCGTCGACGTCGGTGATGGCGTTGCGCGGCCCCGGTGTCGTCATCCCGCCATCGCCTGAACCAGGCTTTCCTGCAGGTAGGTCAACCAGTGGTAGACGCCGAGATGCGCCGACCGGGGATCGTCCTCCGGCAACTCGTCCGGCATCTCGTCGGAGACGTCGAGCGCGGTGCCGAGCGCGAGCCGGACGTCGTTGAGCGCGGACAGCCACGCGTCGGCCTGCTCGATCGAGAGCCGCACCTCACCACCGCGCGGCGCGAGCGTCTCCATCACCACCTCGGCCACCTCGAGCTTCGCGTCCAGCAGCTCGGGCTCGTGCAGCGAGCGGAGCGCGGCGGCCGAGTCCAGCTCCTCCTGCGTCGGCTGGTCGGGGTCGATGCGGTGGAAGTCGGGCAGCAGCCGGGCGAGCACCGGGTCGTCCGGCGCGGTCGACGGACCGGCCTTGATGCCGGTCAGCTCGCTCAGCTCGTCCTGCGGCGCCTCGTCGGCGCGGGCCTTGAGCATGTCCTCCATCTGGCTCACCAGACCGCGCAGCACCGCCGCTTCCTGCTGTTCGAAGCCAGCGACCATCCTGGCTCCCTTGCGCCGCCATGCCTTCACGATGCCTGCTGCATGGTCGCCCACAGCCCGGCGGCGTGCAGCCGGGAGACGTCTCCTTCGACCTTGTCCTTGGAACCGGACGACACGATCGCCTTCCCCTTGTGGTGCACGTCGAGCATGAGCTTGGTCGCGTGGTCGTGGCCGTAGCCGAACAGCTTCTGGAACACGTACGTCACATACGACATGAGATTGACGGGGTCGTTCCAGACGACGGTCTGCCATGGCCGGTCCGCCGCGCCGAGTTCGTCGGACAGCGGCTCAGCCTGAGTCTGCTCGTCCGCTGCTGGCATGGACATGGTTCCATGGTGGCACGACACACCTCCCGCGCAATGACCAGGCTCGCCCATAGGCTGGGCCGCATGACGACACCGACCTCGCCGAGCACCGCCCTGCTGACGGACCACTACGAGCTGACCATGCTCGCCAGCGCGCTCGCGGACGGCAGCGCGGAGCGGGACTGCGTGTTCGAGGTGTTCGCCCGCAAGCTGCCGGACGGCCGCCGCTACGGCGTCGTCGCGGGCACCGCACGGCTGCTCGAGGCGCTGGCCGACTTCCGCTTCACCGACGCCGAGATCGACCAGCTCGCCGCGACCGACGTGGTCGACGACGACACCCTCGAGTGGCTGGCGAACTACACCTTCACCGGTGACATCGACGGCTACCCCGAGGGCGAGCTGTACTTCCCCGGCTCGCCGGTGCTGACGGTACGGGGCCGCTTCGCCGAGACGGTGGTGCTGGAGACGCTGACGCTCTCGATCCTCAACCACGACTGCGCGGTGGCCTCGGCGGCGACGCGGATGGCCTCGGCCGCCGGAACCCGCCCCATCATCGAGATGGGCGGGCGCCGCACCCACGAGTACGCCGCCGTCGCCGCCGCCCGCGCGGCCTACCTGGGCGGCTTCGCCACCACGTCGAACCTGGAGGCGGGTCGCCGTTACGGCATCTCGACCCGGGGCACGGTGGCGCACGCGTTCATGCTGCTGCACGACGACGAGGAGACCGCGTTCCGGGCGCAGATCGCGCGGATGGGCACCGACACCACGCTGCTGGTCGACACCTACGACATCACGGCGGGCATCGACACCGCGGTGCGGGTGGCGGGCACCGAACTCGGCGCGGTGCGCATCGACTCCGGCGACGTCGGCGTGCTGGCCCGGCAGGCGCGCGAGCAGCTCGACCGGCTCGGCGCCCGCGACACCCGCATCGTCGTCTCCGGCGACCTCGACGAGCACGCCATCGCCGCGATGCGAGCGGAACCGGTCGACGCCTACGGCGTCGGCACCGCCGTGGTCACCGGCTCCGGCGCGCCGACCGCGAACATGGTCTACAAGCTGGTCGAGGTCGACGGCAAGCCGGTCGCGAAGCGCAGCGCGCACAAGGAGTCGCGCGGTGGCCGCAAGTCGGCGCTGCGCAGGCACAAGCCGACCGGCACCGCGACCGAGGAGGTCGTCCACCCGGCGACCTCGCCGCCCGAGCACGGCGAGCACGACCGGGTGCTGCCGATCCCGCTGGTGCGCGGTGGTGAAGTCGCCGACGACCTGCCTACCCTGGAAGACAGCAGGCAACGCCTCCGGCACGCGCTGGTGAGCCTGCCCTGGGAGGGCCTGACCCTCTCGCACGGCGACCCGGCGATCCCCACGGTGTTCCGGTGAGCAGGAGGACGAGATGGCGAACGCACTGATCATCGTCGACGTGCAGAACGACTTCTGCGAGGGTGGCTCGCTCGCGGTCACCGGCGGGGCGATGCTCGCGGGCGACATCTCGACGTTCCTGCACGACGACGCCGGCTACGACCACATCGTCGCCACCCGCGACTACCACATCGACCCCGGCGCGCACTTCAGCGACGACCCGGACTTCGTGCGGTCATGGCCGCCGCACTGCCGGGCGGGCACCGCGGGCGCGTCGTTCCACCCCGAACTGGACGTCGGCCCGATCACCGAGGTGTTCTCCAAGGGCCAGTACAGCGACGGCTACTCCGGCTTCGAGGGCGAGTCGCCCGAGGGCAACCCGCTCGCGGCGTGGCTGCGCTCCCGCGACGTCGAGAACGTCGACGTCGTCGGTGTCGCGACCGACCACTGCGTGCGGGCCACCGCGCTGGACGCGGCGCGGGAGGGCTTCACCGTGCGCACGCTGCTCGACCTCACCGCGGGCGTGTCGGAGGAGACCGTCGGCCAGGCGCTCGACCAGCTTCGCCAGGGCGGGGTCGAGCTGGTCGGCACGCCCCGGGTCGGCTGAGTGCCGTAGGGGTCGCAGGCGGCGGCGCCGACGATGATCTCGCCGCTCGCCGGGCCGCCCTCGGGGAACAGCACGATGCGCAGCGCGTTCACGCCGAGGCTGCCGTCCGGCGGCACCGGCGTGAACAGCTCGTTGACGTACACCTTCGCCAGCGGCTCGTCGTCGTCGACCGGCCCTTCGATCGTGACGGTGGTGTTCGGCTGGACCTGCTGCGGCAGGTCGAGCCCGAACACGCCGTCCAGCTCCATCACGGTGCTGCTGCCATCGGGGCGGGTGTCGCACCGGACGTCGAACGAGCTCAGCCTGATCCTCGGCCCGCCCCACTCGCGCAGCACGCCGGTCGAGAAGTACTGCCCGGCCACGTGGGCGCTGGCGTTGCCCTGCTCGTCGTGGGTGCAGTCGGCCGTCCCGCCCCAGAAGTCCGCGACGTCCTGGCCGAACGTGACCCAGCCCGCGCTGCCGTGCTCGGCGACCCGGGTGTAGCACGGGGCGATCGGCGGCTGCTTCAGGCGCTGACCGTCGATCGTGACGTCGTACGAGCCGAGGTAGCCGCTCGCGGTCGCGGTGGGCTGGGGTGCTGCCGAGGCGGGTCCTGCCACTGCCGTGGCGAGCGCCGCCGTCAGGCCGCCTGCGACGGCGAGCGCGGCGGCCCGCCGGACGCGGTGCGCCATCACGGGCTCCCTCCTGCACGTTTGAGCCTCTTGGGTGAGCATCGGCAGGGTTGATCATCGGACTGATGACCGACTCGGGCATGCCACCCACTCGTGTGCCCGGGCGGCGGTACCGTCTTGTGCCATGGCGACCGTCTCCCCCGCGCCCGATGAGGCCCGCACCAGCCTGCCCAGCGTGCGGGAGCTGCTGCACACCGCCGTCGACGCGGTCGGCGGCACCGAGCGCGAGGGCCAGGTGCGGATGGCCGACGCCGTGGACACCTCGATCCGCACCGGCGAGCACCTGGCGGTGCAGGCGGGCACTGGCACCGGGAAGTCGCTGGCGTACCTGGTGCCCGCCATCCGGCACGCGGTGGAGCGGGAGGCGACGGTGGTGGTGTCGACGGCGACCATCGCGCTGCAACGCCAGCTCGTCGACCGGGACCTGCCCCGGCTGGCCAAGGCATTGAAGTCCGAGCTGGGGCGGGAGCCGCGGTTCGCGATCCTCAAGGGCAGGCGCAACTACCTCTGCCTGCACCGGCTCGACACCGGCGCGCCGGAGGAGCCGGACGACAGCGGCCTGTTCGACCAGTTCGCGGTGTCCCGGCTCGGCAAGGAGGTCTCCCGGCTGCACGAGTGGGCGGGCGAGACCCTCACCGGCGACCGCGACGACCTGGTGCCCGGCGTGACGGAGCTGGCCTGGCGGCAGGTGTCGGTGACGGCGAAGGAATGCCTCGGCGCCGCCCGCTGCCCCATGGCGTCCGACTGCTTCGCCGAGCACGCCCGCGCCGAGGCAGGCCGGGCCGACGTCGTCGTCACCAACCACGCGCTGCTCGCCATCGACGCGATGCAGGGCTACCAGGTGCTGCCCGAGCACGATCTGGTCGTCATCGACGAGGCGCACGACCTGGTGGACCGGGTCACGTCGGCGGCCGCCGCCGAGCTGACCGGCTCGCTGGTGTCGACGGCGGCCAAGCGCTGCGGCAGGCTCATCGACGCCGACGTCGCCGACCGGCTGATGGAGGCCGCCGACGGGCTGGCGATCGTGCTCGACGACGGTGCCCCCGGCCGGATGGACACGCTGCCGGGACCGCTCGGCGGCGCGCTGGCGGCGGTGCGCGACGCCGCGCACGGCTGCATCACCGCGCTCGGCCCCGAGCGCAAGGAGGACGCGAACGACGCGACGGCGCGCAAGCTGGCCCGCACGCTGCTGGACGACGTCCACGACACGGCGGTGCGGCTGCTGACGGCGTTCGAGCCGGAGCTGGCGGAGCGGCGCGACGTGGTGTGGCTGACGTCGAACCCGGAGAGCCAGCGCCCGCCGTCGCTGCACGTGGCGCCGCTGTCGGTGTCGGGGCTGCTGCGGGAGCGGCTGTTCGAGACCCGCACGACGGTGCTGACCTCGGCGACGCTGGCGCTCGGCGGGTCGTTCGACACGCTGGCCCGGCAGTGGGGTCTCCCACCCTCGTCTTCGGGTGGGTCGCCGGGTCCTGCCGAGGGCGCCGCGACGGAGAAAGCCCCGCCGTCGGACGCCGACACCGGCCCGGCGTGGACCGGCGTCGACGTCGGCTCGCCGTTCGACCACGCCCGCAACGGCATCCTCTACGTGGCGCGACAGCTGCCGCCGCCCGGCAGGGAAGGGCTCAGCGACGCGCTGCTCACCGAGCTGGCCGAGCTGGTCACGGCGGCGGGTGGCCGCACGCTCGGGTTGTTCTCCTCGATGCGCGCGGCGAAACAGGCCGCCGAGGAGCTGCGGGCGCGGGTCGAGTACCCGATCCTGTGTCAGGGCGACGACGCGACGGGGCTGCTGGTGCGCCGGTTCGCCGAGGACGAGCGGACGTGCCTGTTCGGCACGCTGTCGCTGTGGCAGGGCGTCGACGTGCCGGGCCCGTCGTTGCAACTGGTCGTCGTGGACCGGATCCCGTTTCCCCGCCCGGACGACCCGGTGCAGTCGGCACGGCAGCGCGCGATCGAGGCCAGGGGCGGCAACGGGTTCATGAGCGTCGCGGCGACCCACGCGGCACTGCTGCTCGCCCAGGGCGTCGGCAGGCTGCACCGCACCATGGACGACAAGGGCGTGGTCGCGGTGCTCGACTCGCGGCTGGCGAACGCGCGCTACGGCTCGTTCCTGCGGGCGTCGCTGCCGCCGTTCTGGCCGACCCATGACGCCGAGGTGGCGCGGGCGGCGTTACGCAGGCTCGACGCGGCGGCGGGCGAGCCAGCCTGACCCCTGGGCTGGGGCGTGTGTGAGTGGCGTTACGGTGATGACGCAGCACACGCAAAGGAGCACCGTTGACCCAGGATTCGCGGAACGCACAATCTCGCGCCGTCACCGTCGACGACACCGGCGTCCGCCGGACGCTCGCCGACGGCAGCGTCGAGTCGGTGACCTGGGAGGGGCTGAAGTCCGTCGTGATCAGGGTGATGCCGGAGGCGCCCTGGTCGGAGGACGTCTTCCTGATGCTGGCCGGGAGCGACGGCACCGGCACGGCGGTGCCCAGTGGTGACCCGGCTGCCGACGCGCTGATCGAGCGCCTGCAGACGTTGCCTG
>WHUB01000022.1:29863-54312 GCA_009377395.1 Actinophytocola sp.
ATGACCACCGACGCCGACGAGGCCTACGTCGTCTGGACCGCCGCCGCCCCGTCCTGACCGCGCCCCGGTTGCGTTGTGTCCTGCGCTCGTGCCGTCGGGTCCTGCCCTCAGGGCGTCGTGTCCTGCATTCGACGCGCCGTCGCAGGGCCGCGAATGCACAACACAACGCCGGGAACGCAGGACACGACGCAAACCGTCGCCTCAGACCCCAGCCGCCACCGCCAGCACCGTGATGGTGCCGGGGTCGACTTCGGTGAAGCCGGCGTCGCGGACCGAGATCACACCGTGGTCCCGCCAGGCGGTGGCGGGATCGGCGGGCAGCAGCGACGCCCACCGCTCGGCGCCGGGCGTCCGCACCGCGCACCGGAAACCGTCCGCCGCCCACGCCGCACGCCGGTCGGCGTCGAGCACCGAGGCCAGCAGCATGGTCGCGTGACCGACCTGCGCGGCAGCCTTGCCCACCGTCATCTCCACGCCGGGGTTGAGCAGCAACAGCGGCACACCCGCCGGAGCGGGCCCGGGCGAGTCCTCCGGCAGGTCGCTGCCCGAGATCTGCAACCGGCTCACCGTCTTCGGCGCCTCGCTCACCCGGCCCGGCAGCAGAGCCCGCACCTCGGCGTCCCCGACGGCCACCGTCACCCCCGCCAGCTCCTGCACCGCCCGCCAGTGCGCGCCACGCGCCCGCCGCGCCACCTTGCGGATCCGCCCCGACACCCACGCCGCGACGACGTCGTGCCACTCCCCGCCCGGCTCGGCGCGCGGGTCGAGACACACCGCGACGGCGGCAGCGGCGGCCGCTTCCAGCACCGCCGTCCGCGCGGGCACCGGGTCGCGCTCGATCCGCACCACTACCGGCATCGCGCGCACGTCGTCCGGATCCTCGTCGCGGACGTCGGCGACCGCGTGTGCTGGCAGCCCGTGCCAGGCGGCATACCGCGCCGCCAGCGACGCGAGCACGTCCGTCACGGCCGCAGCAGTTCGAGTCCGTCGGCGGAGTCGGCGGCCTCCACCTCGGCGCGGGTGACGCCGAGCATGAACAGCACCGCGTCGAGATACGGGTGGCTGAGCGTGGTGTCGGCGATCTCCCGCAGCGCCGGCTTGGCGTTGAACGCGACACCCATCCCGGCCGCCGACAGCATGTCGATGTCGTTGGCGCCGTCACCGACGGCCACGCACTGCTCCAGCGAGATGCCGTAGGACTCGGCGAACTCGCGCAGCGCCTCCGCCTTGCCCGGCCGGTCGATGACGTCGCCGATGACGCGCCCCGTGATGCGCCCGTCGACGATCTCCAGGTCGTTGGCCGCCACGAAGTCCAGCCCGAGGTCGTCGGCGAGCTTGCGGATGATCCGGGTGAACCCGCCCGACACCGCGCCACACCGGAACCCGAGCCGCTTGAGCGTGCGCACTGTGGTGCGCGCCCCCGGCGTCAGCGTGATCTCGTTGGCGACGTCGTCGAGCACCGTCTCCGGCAGCCCCTCGAGCAGCGCGACCCGGTGCGTGAGCGACTCAGTGAAGCCCAGCTCGCCCCGCATCGCCGCCTCGGTGACCTTGGCGACCTCCTCCTCGACCCCGGCGTGTGCGGCCAGCATCTCGATGACCTCGCCGGTGATCAGCGTCGAGTCGACGTCGAACACGATCAGCCGCTTCGCCTTGCGCAGCAGCCCCTCGGTCTCCACCGCGATGTCGACGCCTGCCTCGGTCGAGACGTCGGCGAGCGCGGCGCGCAGCTCGTTGTCGGCGTCGGGCCCCTGCGTCTGCGCCGAGATGTGCAGCTCGAGGCCGGTGACCGGGTAGTCGGCGACGCTGCGGATGGCGTCGATGTTCGCGCCGAGCGAGGCCAGCCTGCTCGACACCGCGGCGAACGCCCGCGCCGTGACCGGCCTGCCGAGCAGCACCGCGACGTGGGTGGAGCTGCGCCGTCCCTGCGCGAACGGGTCGTCGCCGATCGCGTCGCCGACGCGGATGTCGACGTGCATGCCGACCGTGGCCATGGCTTGCTCTACGGCCTCCTGCAGCGCCTCGGGGTCCTCGTCGACGGCGACGAGCACGCCGAGCACGAGCCTGCCCCTGATCACGACCTGCTCGACGTCGAGCACCTCGACGCGGTGCCGCGTCAGTGCCGCGAACAGCACCGACGAGACACCCGGCTTGTCGGGACCGGTGGTGGTGATCAGGACCGGTGTCGCTGGCACGGCACTCACGTGTGGTCTGCGTTGGCCTCGTCCGGTCCCGCAACGACCTCCGCGGCCTTCTCGTAGGGCGACTCGTGGGCCGACTCGTGCGGAACCGGCCTACCGGTGAGCGTGATGTGCGCGTCCCGCCGGCTCTGCTCGACCATGTGCGGGTAGTGCAGCTCGAAGGCGGGCCGCTCGGAACGGATCCGGGGCAGCTCGGTGAAGTTGTGCCTCGGCGGCGGGCACGACGTGGCCCACTCGAGCGAGCTGCCGTAGCCCCACGGGTCGTCGACGTCGACCTTGACGCCGAACCGGTAGCTCTTGAACACGTTCCACAGGAACGGCAGCGTCGACGCGCCCAGGACGTAGGCGCCGACGGTGGAGATGGTGTTCAGCGTGGTGAACCCGTCCGACGGCAGGTAGTCGGCGTAGCGCCGGGGCATGCCCTCGTTGCCGAGCCAGTGCTGCACCAGGAAGGTGCCGTGGAAGCCGAGGAAGGTGAGCCAGAAGTGCCACTTGCCGAGCGCCTCGTCCATCATCCGGCCGGTCATCTTCGGGAACCAGAAGTAGATCCCGCCGAAGGTGGCGAACACGATCGTGCCGTAGAGCACGTAGTGGAAGTGGGCGACGACGAAGTAGCTGTCCGCGACGTGGAAGTCCAGCGACGGCGCGGCGAGCAAGATGCCGGTCAGCCCGCCGAAGAGGAAGGTCACCAGGAAGCCGAGGGAGAACAGCATCGGCGTCTCGAAGGTGAGCTTGCCCTTCCACATGGTGCCGATCCAGTTGAAGAACTTCACGCCGGTCGGCACCGCGATCAGGAACGTCATGAAGGAGAAGAACGGCAGCAACACCGCGCCGGTGGCGTACATGTGGTGCGCCCAGACCGCGATCGACAGCGCCGCGATGGACAGCGTCGCGAGCACGAGGCCCTTGTAGCCGAACACCGGCTTGCGGCTGAACACCGGGAAGATCTCCGACACGATGCCGAAGAACGGCAGCGCCACGATGTAGACCTCGGGGTGGCCGAAGAACCAGAACAGGTGCTGCCAGAGGATCACGCCGCCGTTGTCCGGGTCGAACACGTGCCCGCCGAGGTGACGGTCGGCCATCAAGCCGAACAGCGCCGCGGTCAGGATCGGGAAGGCGAGCAGCACCAAGATGCTGGTGATCAGGATGTTCCAGGTGAAGATCGGCATCCGCCACATCGTCATGCCCGGCGCCCGCATGCAGACCACGGTCGTGATCATGTTGACCGCGCCGAGGATCGTGCCGAGACCACCGATCGCGAGGCCGACGATCCACAGGTCGGCGCCGACACCCGGGGAGTGGACGCTGTCCGAGAGCGGGGTGTAGGCGAACCACCCGAAGTCGGCGGCCCCACCAGGGGTCAGGAAGCCGGAGAGCACGATCAGGCTGCCGAACAGGAACAGCCAGAAGGACAGCGCGTTCAGCCGGGGGAACGCGACGTCGGGCGCGCCGATCTGCAGCGGCAGCACGACGTTCGCGAAGCCGAACAGGCTCGGCGTGGCGTACAGCAGCAGCATGATCGTGCCGTGCATGGTGAACAGCTGGTTGTACTGCTCGGCCGACAGGAACTGCATGTTCGGCTGCGCCAGCTCGGTGCGCATCAGCATCGCCATCGCGCCGCCGATCATGAAGAAGGCGAACGAGGCGACCAGGTACATGATGCCGAGCTGCTTCGGGTCGGTCGTGCGGAACATGCTCAGCAGGTACGAACCCTTGGCCTTATCGGGCGCGGAATGGGGACGCGTCGCGATCGGCTGGGGGGCTACGGCCGTCACTCTGCCTCCTGCAGTGTTCGAGCGTGGGCGGTCGGCGCGCGAGTGGCACTCGCGGGCTAGAGGGATGGTAGCCCGCGAGGTTTCCGGTATCGCGCGCCGGTAGCCGTGATCACCTCCCGGCCGGTCCCGAGTGAGCCGTGGCCGCAGGTCGTCTGCGCAGGTGAGCGTCGATCCGGCGGCGATAGCGCGGCCGGGTGACGCGGCGCTGCCGCGGCGACGTTGTGGCGAACGACACCCGGCGGGCTACCGCAGCCAGCCGAGCACGGCCTCGCCGACCGCGGCCGGGTTCTCCAGCGGGGCGAGGTGGCCGGCCGACGGGATCACCTCCAGCGTCGCCTTCGACAACGCGTCGACCATCGCGTGCGCCTCCTCGACGCGGGTGAGTCCGTCCTCCTCGCCGACGACGACCAGCGCTGGGACGTCGAGCGCCCGCAGCGTCTCGGTCGAGTCCCGCCGCAGCGCCATGGCCCGCTGCGCCCAGGCGACACCGGCGGGCGACTGGCTCTCGATCAGCTCCCACACCCGCGCCACGACCTCGGGCCGCTCGCTGCGGGTGGTGTCGCCGAGCAGGGCGTCCAGCATGGCGTCCGGCAGCCAGCCGACGCCGTCACGCTCGACCCGCTCGGCCATCGCGAGCCGGTTGTCGCTGGCCTCCTCGGTGTCCGCGCCGGCCTTGGTGTCGATCAGCACGACGCCGCCGACCCGTTCCGGCGCCGCGCGCAGCATCGCCATGGTGACGTAGCCGCCCATGGAGCAGCCGCCGAGCACGACCTTGTCCAGTTCGAGCTTGTCGAGCAGCGCGATGACGTCGCGGGCGGCGTCGTCGAGGGTCGGCACCCGATCGCTGTCCGGCAGCGGCGTCCTGCCGAGGCCGCGCTGGTCGGGCGTGACGACCCTGGTGCGCGCGGCGAGCGGCTCGCGCACGCCGTCCCACATCCTCGCGTCGACCGGGAACGCGTGCAGCAGCACCAACGGAAGATCAGCCATGCCGCCATTGTGTCGGACGGTCAGAACCGGCGCGCCGGGCCACGGCGGTGCCGCGCGTCCCAGCAGGCGCGGTGCCAGTGCCTGCGATCGGCCACGCCGCCGGTGTCGTCGGCGGGCCAGGCGACGACGTGCGGCGTGCGTGGGCGGATCTCGTGGTCACACCCCGGGCAGCGGTAGGTCTTGGTGGCGTCGGCGCCCGGCACACTGCGCACGATCCAGTCGCCGTCGGCGGCGGACTCGTGGCTGCCCCAGCCCAGCGACACCCCCGGCGGCGGACCCGCCCTGTCCCGCTTGGGCCGGTTACGTCGAGGCATGCGGCCTCCTGGTCGCGCACGCTACGCGTGCCATCAATCCGGCGTCGGCCAGCATGGTCTCCCATGATTCGGACCTGCGAGCAGTCCTCATGCGGCAACCGTATCCGGCTACGCCGCGAAGTAGCGCCCCGGTGAGACGCCGACCTCACGGCGGAAGGCGGCGACGTCTCGTGGATGTGCACCAGCAGGCATTCGCTCTAGCGTCGACGCATGGCGATGAACCTGCTGCACCGATGGCTGTGCGCGTCCCGGTTGTGGCGCGGGCACATGCGCGACGACGTGCTGCCGTGGGCGCTCGACGGCATCGACCTCGGCGCCGCGACGCTGGAGATCGGGCCGGGCTACGGCGCGAACATCCCGACGCTGCTCGGCAGGACCTCGCGGCTGACCGCGCTGGAGATCGACGAGGAGCTCGCCGCGCGGCTGCGGGAGCGGGCCGGTGATGCGGTCACGGTCATCGGCGGCGACGGTGCCGCGATGAGCCTGCCGGACGCCGAGTTCACCGCCGTCGTGTGCTTCACGATGCTGCACCACGTGCCCACGACGGCGCTGCAAGACGCACTGTTCGCCGAGGCGTTCCGGGTGCTCCGGCCCGGCGGGGTCTTCGCAGGCAGCGACGGCCGCCCGAGCGCGGGGTTCGCGCTGATCCACCTCGGCGACACCTACAACCCGGTCCGCCCCGACGGCCTGCCCGCCAGGCTGGCGGCGGCCGGGTTCACCGACATCGCCGTCGACATCCGCGGCCCGAACCAGCGGTTCCGGGCGCGGAAACGCTAGCCGTAGGCCAGCGCCAGCGGCACCAGCTGCTCGGCCGAGGTCAGCGAGCCGTGGTGGCCGCGCAGCGAGGACTCCAGCTTCTCCTCGGTGCGGCGCAGCACCGCCGACCGCCCGCGCGACGCGACGACGACCTCGCCGATCCGTGACCGCGCGACGTCGGTGACGCCGGGACCGAACCAGCCGGTCTCGACGGCCTCCTCACCGCTGACCACCCACGCGCGCTCGCCGAGGGTCTCACGCCACACGGCGAGCACATCGGACTCCGCGCCGTCCACCGGGTGCACATGGCGGGCGCGGGGCTCACCGCCGATGGCGCGAACGCCCTCCCGCAACGGCTCACTGCTGTCGACGTCCACAACGGACTCGTCGAGCTCGACCATGCCGTGGTCGGCGACGACGGCGAGCACCGCGCCTGCCGGCAGCGACTCGACGAGCATCTCGACCAGCAGGTCCACGTGGCGGAGCTGCAGCCGCCAGGCCGCCGACTCCGGGCCGTAGACGTGCCCGACGAAGTCCAACATCGCGTGGTAGCCGTAGCAGAACCCGCCCCGCGACAACGCGGTGAGCATCGAGGCCGCGAGGTCGCCGAGCGCGTGCACGCCGACGTAGCGGCCGCCCCTGAGCACGGCCTTCGTCATGCCGGAGTGGGTGAACTCAGCGGGCGACACCACACTGACGTCGACCCCGGCCGCGACCGCGCGCTCGAACAAGGTCGGCATCGGCTGCACCGCCTCCGGGTCGACCGTGCCCCGCAGGTCGTCGCCCCACGGATGCACCCGCCAGCGCAGCGTGTTCATCACGCCGACGTCGGGGAGGTCGAACGAGTAGCCGACCATGCCGTGCCGCCCCGAGGAGACGCCGGTGCCGATGGCGGCGAGTCCGGCCGAGGTCGTCGAGGGATAGCCGACGTGCAGCCTGCCGCCGCGCAGCCGGGCCAGCGTCGGCGCGTCGGCGGCATTGGCGTCGAGCAGTTCGGCGCCGAGGCCGTCGATCAGCAGCACCGCGGCCGCGCTCACCTCGGCGATGCCGAGGGTGTTGTCGAAATCGGGCGTGCCGAGCGCCGCCAGCAGGGAGGGCGTGACCTCGGCGAGGTGCGGCAGGCCGTCAGGCAGGGTCGGGTGCTCCATTCCCCCAGCGTGCCAGTTCATGAGGGATAATCGGGGCCATGCCGACCTACGCGTACCGGTGCCGCGAGTGCACCACCACCTTCGAGCTGAACCGGCCGATGAGCGATGCCGGGGCGCCCGCCGCCTGTCCCGAGGGCCACGACGACACCGTGAAGCTGTTGACCACTGTCGCGCTGACCGGCCGCTCGTCACCGAGCTCCGCACCGAGCGCCACCCCCGCGGCGGCACCGGCGGGCGGTGGCTGCTGCGGGGGCGGCTGCTGCGGCTGAGCCCTCCGAGTCTCAGGCCATCTCGGGCACGTGCAGGTGGGCGAGGACCAGCTCGAACTCGCAGACGTCGAGCACCTCGACACCGGCGTCCCGTGCCCCGGAGAGCCGGAGCGAGTCCGCCGCGTCGCGGGTGCGCTCCATGGCGGCACTGTCGTCGTAGGTCACCGAGGAGACCGCGATCCCGGCGTCGCGGTCGATCATCAGGCTCGCGCTGCAGAAGCCCTCGAGCTCCCGCATCGCGGGCAGCATCGCCATCCGGTAGAGGTCGATCGCGCGGTCGAGGGCGTCGGCGTCGAACCGCACCCACGTCGCCCGGACACAGGCGCCCTGGTGCGACGGGTGGTCGCGGTGCAGGACGGCGATCTCCCACTCGTCGACCTGCGCCCGGTTGCCGAGGATCTCCGCCGCCTGCTCCCGCATCGGCCGCGCCATGTCCTCGCTGGCCCGCATGCTCTCGGCGGTGTCCCACGCGCTGGTCGCGATACAGCGGCCGGTCTCCCGGTCGACCAACATCGACAGCCCCACGCAGCCCGGCATGTCCATCATGTTCGGCATAACGTCATCGCGAATGTATGCGATGCCGTTGTCGATCGAATCCAAGTGCGCCTGCACCGTGGTGGAACGTGCGTACACGCCTCCACCCCCTTCCGATCGGGGCAGCGCCCCGGCGGCGCTGCCGGTCCTCTCAGCCTCCTCTGCCGGACCCGACCGGGCAAGTAGACGTCACCCGTAGTCCCAGAATCCCTGCCCGGTCTTGCGGCCGAGCCTGCCCGCCGTGACCAGATGTTCCAGCAGCGGCGCGGGCGAGAACCCGGCCTCGCGGAACTCGTTGAACAGCGTGCGCTGGATCGCGAGCGAGACGTCGAGGCCGACGACGTCGAGCAGTTCGAACGGCCCCATCGGCAACGAGCAGCCGACCTTCATCGCGGTGTCGATGTCGGCCGCCTTGGCGTAGTGCGCCTCGAGCATCTTCACCGCGTCGTTGAGGTACGGGAACAGCAGCGCGTTGACGATGAACCCCGCCCGGTCGCCGCAGTGCACCGGCACCTTGCGCACCTTCGCGCAGACGTCGGTGACGGTGGCGGCGACGTCCGGTGCGGTGTTTATCGTGCTGACCACCTCGACCAGCTTCATCACCTGCGCCGGGTTGAAGAAGTGCATGCCGATCACGTCGGCCGGACGGGTGGTCGCCGCCGCGCACTCCACGACGGGCAGTGACGACGTCGTGGTCGCCAGCACCGCGCCGGATTTCGCCGCGGCGTCCAATGCGGTGAACACCTCGCGCTTGACGTCGATGTCCTCCGCGACGGCCTCCACCACCAGGTCGGCGTCGGCGAGGGCGCTGAACTCGACGGCCGGCGTGATCCGGCCGATCGTGGCGTCGGCGTCCGCCTCGGACATCCGGCCCTTGGCCACCGCCTTGTCGAGCGACTTGCGCACCTTCGCGACCGACGCGGCCGCCTTGTCCTCGGTGCGGGCGCGCAGCACGACGTCATAGCCCGCCTTGGCGAACACCTCGACGATCCCGGTGGCCATGGTGCCGGTGCCGACGACGCCGACGGTGCGCACCGGCCGGGCGTCGGCCGCCGCGGACGTCGTAGCCGGGGTGAGCGCGTCGGCGACGACCGTCGGCGAGTCGGGGGCGTCGTAGGTGTAGAAGCCCCGGCCGGTCTTCCGGCCGAGCAGGCCCGCCGTGATCATCTGCTTGAGGATCGGCGCCGGGGCGTGCCGCCGATCGCGCGACTGGTGGTACATCGAGTCGAGGATCTCGTAGGCGGTGTCCAGCCCGATGAGGTCGATCAGCGCCAGCGGCCCCATCGGGTAGCCGCAGCCGAAGCGCATCGCGGCGTCGAGATCCTCTCGGGTCGCGTACTTCTGCTCGTACATCGTGACCGCGTGGTTGAGGTAGCCGAACAGCATCGCGTTGGCGATGAACCCGGCCCGGTCGCCCGTGACGACGGGGCTCTTGCCGATCCGCTCGGCCAGCGCGACGACGTCGTCGACCACCTGCTGTTCGGTGACGACGGTTTGCACCACCTCGACCAGCGCCATGACCGGAGCGGGGTTGAAGAAGTGCAGGCCGACGACCTTGCTCGGCCGGGGCGTGTGCACGCCGATCTCCGTGATCGACAGCGACGAGGTGTTGGACGCGAGGATGACGTCGGGTTTGGTGATCTTGGCGAGCTGCTCGAAGACGTCCGCCTTGGCTTCGAGGTGTTCCGGGATCGCCTCGACGACCAGGTCGACGTCGGCGAGTTCTTCGAGCGACGTGGTGTAGGTGATCCGGCCGAGTAGCGCGTCCCGGGCGGCTTCGTCGAGTTTGCCGCTGGCCAGCGCCCGCCCGGTGGAGTGCTCGATGTGTCCCCTGGCGCGGGCGATCGTGTCGTCGTTCAGCTCGACGCCCACGACATCGATGCCGCTGCGCGCGAACACCTCCGCGATTCCGGCACCCATGGTGCCAAGACCGACCACTCCGACAGCTGCGAACTCGCGCGGCATGCGGGCCTCCAACTCACGTCGCCAACCCCGGCTACTACTCGGTAAGGTTCTGATAGTGCCATGGATCACGCCCATTGGCCGAGCGGCGGCTGGAGGATTTTTCCGCGAGTTTTTCCGCTGCGACCTGAAGAGTTTCCTGAAGGGTGCCCGGCGGCAGAACGGCGGTGCCGCCAGGACTCCCGCGACACCGCCGTGAGGTCTACGCCGAGATCAACCGCAGTTCGAGCAGCAACCGCAGCCGGGTCCGGTGCACTTGCCGCAGCCGCATCCACATCCGTTCATGACACCCTCCGTATCGCCGTATGCGCACGACGCTACGCATCCGGCCGCACAGGCGACAACCTCCACCCGGGCGATTGGCACGGTGAGTAGACGCCGAGATCTACCGGCTCGACAGGTACTCCTCGAGTGCCTCGCGGCCGAGCTGCGAGACCGACTTGCCCTCGCGCTCGGCGACCTCCGCCGCGCGGGCATGCAACTGCTTGGGCACGCGGAACGACACCTGCGGCGAGTGCGTGCGGCCGCCGGACAGCGACGGCCGTCCCGCGTGCACCTTCCGCAGCGCCTGTTCGGCGATCTCCTCGGCGCGTGCCTCGGTGATCCGCTCACCGGCACTGTCGCGGACATCCTCGGCGTCGAGGTCGATGTCCGGGCCGATCTCGTACCTCGGCATCGCTCTCACCTCCGGTAGTGGGTGGGCATCACGTGGATGACCAGCAGGCAGTCCGGCTTTTCCAGCGCGACGATCTCCAGTTCGACGCCACGGTCGTCCTCGCCGATCCAGACGAGCTGTTCGTCGCGGTCGGTGGCCACCCGCTCGGGCTCGCAGGTGTTGAGCACATGCATCACGCTCAATTATGACCGACACAATTTAGTTGTGTCAAACACAAACGACGGGCTCGCTAGAACAACCTGAACTCGTCCGGCTCGATGCCGCGTAGGGCGTCGTAGTCCAGCGTCACGCAGCGGATGCCCCGGTCCTCGGCGAGCGTGCGGGCCTGTGGCTTGATCTGCTGCGCGGCGAACACCCCCGCCACCGGCGCCAGCAGCGGGTCGCGGTTGAGCAGGTCCAGGTACCGCGACAGCTGCTCGACGCCGTCGATCTCGCCGCGCCGCTTGATCTCGACGGCGACGGTCGCCCCGCCCTCATCGCGGCACAGGATGTCCACCGGCCCGATCGCGGTCGGGTACTCGCGCCGGACCAGGCTGTAGCCGTCACCCAGCGTGGTGATGTGCTCGGCCAGCAGCTTCTGCAAGTGCGCCTCGACGCCGTCCTTGACGAGACCCGGCTCCGCGCCGAGCTCGTGGCCGTGGTCGTGCAGCGTCTCCTCGATCGAGATGACGAGCTTCTCCCCCGTCTTGTTCTGCACCGTCCACACCGCACCGCCGTCGGCGCCGTCCTCCTCGGTCAGCCAGCACGGCGGGCTCATCCAGTTCAACGGCTTGTAGGCGCGGTCGTCGGAGTGCACCGAGACCGACCCGTCCGACTTGACCAGCAGCAACCGCGTGGCCATCGGCAGGTGGGCAGTCAGCCTGCCCGCGTACTCGACCTCGCACCGGGCGATCACCAAACGCACGCGAGGCAGCCTAAGCGACAATGCGTGGCATGGAGACGCTGGGTTCGCGCGAGGTGTACGTCAACAACTGGATGAGCGTGCGGGAGGACGACATCCGCCGCCCCGATGGGTCCGACGGCATCTACGGGGTGGTCGACAAGCCCGACTACGCGCTGGTCATCCCGCTCGACGGCGACCGCGTGCACCTGGTCGAGCAGTACCGCTACCCGCTCGGCCTCCGCCGCTGGGAGTTCCCGCAGGGCACGGCACCCGAGCGGGCGCACATGGCGCCGGCCGAGCTCGCGGTGCGCGAGCTTCGGGAGGAGACCGGGTTCAGCGCGGCGAGCATGATCGAGATCGGGCTGCTCGACGTCGCGCCCGGGCTGAGCAGCCAGCGCGGCCGGGTGTTCCTGGCGACCGGGTTGACCGAGGGCGAGCACGCCCGCGAGCTCGAGGAGCAGGACATGCGCACCGCATGGTTCACTCGATCGGGGTTCGAGAAGATGATCTCGCGCGGCGAGATCACCGACGCGCAGTCGGTCGCCGCCTACGCGCAGCTGCTGCTGTACGAGCGCGGGGTGTAGCCCTTCCTGTCACACCCCGGGGCGCCGTCTCGTCAGGTGGTAAAACGAGGAGGCTCCATGAACACTCAACGTTTCATCGCGGCGGTGACGACGCTAGTAGGTCTCGCGACGGCGACGATCGGGGTGTGGGCGTTGTTCGGCCCACGGTCGTTCGCGGACTTCGCGGGATTCGGCTTCCACGAGCACTTCCTGCACGACATCGGCGCCTTTCAGCTCGGCCTCGGCGTCACGCTGCTGCTGGCGGTGCTCTGGTCGGACGCCCTCGCGGCCGCGATGGCGGGATTCTTCGTGGCCAACACCGCGCACACCGTGAACCACGTCGTCGACCTCGACCTCGGCGGCAGCGCGTGGCAGGCGTGGGTGCTCGGCGCGGTGTCGGTTCTCATCGGCGTGGCCTTCGTGCTCCGGCTCCGCCAGCTCGGCTACGTCCTCGGCGAGGTCCGCACCACCACCGACCCGGCGTTGGCGCCGTTCGTGCGGCAGAAGACGATCCTGCTCACCACGTTCCGCAAGGACGGCAGGCCGGGCAGCACACCGGTCAGCATCGCCGTCGACGGCGGCCGCGCCGTCGTCCGCAGCTTCGAGAAGTCGCTCAAGACGCGCAGGCTGGCGCATGACCCTCGGGTGGAGTTCGGCCCGTGTAGCGGGTTCGGCACGGCGCCGGGCACCACCCATACCGGCCGGATGCGGCGGCTGAGCGGCGAGGAGCACCGGCGCGCGGCCCGCCTGCTGCGCCGCAAGTACCCGTTGCTGCACGGCGTGATCGTGCCGCTGACACACCGCATCGCCCGCGCGAAGACCGGTCGCACGGTGCACTTCGAGCTGGTGCCCGAGCGCGCCGCCGCGCCGGAGCCGTCAGACGTCGGCACCGAGGTGGCCAGCGGCTGACCGGCTCACTCCGGCCAGTCGGGCTTGCGCTTGGCCAGGAACGCGGCCATGCCCTCGCGGGCGGCGGCCGACTGCGATGACCGCGCCATGACGTCGAGCGCGACGTCGTAGGCGTCCTCCTCCGGCCGGTCGAGCTGGGCGTAGAGCGTCTGCTTGCCGAACGCCTTGCTCGCCCTGCTTCCCCGGGTCGCCCTGGCCAGCAGTTCGGCGACGGCGTCGTCCAGCTCGGCGTCCGGCACCGTCCGGTTGACCAGGCCCCACTCTTCCGCGGTGCGGGCGTCGATCGGGTCGCCGGTGAGCGCCAGCTCCATCAGCCGCTTGCGGCCGACCGACCGCGCCACCGGCACCGCGGGCGTGTGGCAGAACCAGCCGCCCTTGCCGCCGGGCAGCGCGAACCCGGCCGACTCGGCGGCCACCGCGAGATCGCAGGACGCGACGAGCTGGCAGCCGGCGGCCGTGGCCAGCCCGTGCACCCGCGCGATCACCACCTGCGGCACCGACTGGATGGTGCGCATCAGCTCGGTGCAGAGTTCGAGCAGCTCCCGCACACCGTCGAAGTCACGCTCGGCGACGTCGGCGAAGTCGTGACCGGCCGAGAACACCGGGCCGTCACCGGCGAGCACGATCCCGGTCGCGTCGGTCTCGCCGATCTCGGTGACGGCGTCCAGCAGCTCGGCGAGGTGCTCCCCGGACAGCGAGTTCCTGCGCGCGGCGCGGTTCATCGTGATGGTCACCGTGCCGTCCTCGCGCTTGACGACGATGTGCTGAAAGTCGGCCATGCCTACCAACGTAACGCTCACCACGCCGTGTCGGAACTGACATCCACAGAACTGTCGGTGTCCAGGTTTATGATCACGACACGAACCGGTTCCGTCGTCAGAGCACATGATCGGCCAGCCGCCCGCAGCGGCGGAACGGATGATGGAGATGGTCAGCGAGCAAGATCGCGAGGAGCTGGCGCGAGCAGCCGAGCTGCTCACGCACGTGATCGAGCGCCACCGCAGCGAGGATCTGCGTGCGATCAGCATCTTCACCTCGGCGTTGCAGGACATCCGCGTCGGCGAGCGCTATCTCGACGCGGACGCCGAGCGCCACGGCACGTAGCCTGGCGGGATGGAGATCGCGGGACTGGAGTCCGGCTCGCCACCGAGCTGGCTCACACCGGAGGCGACCGGCGCGCTCGGCGACGCGGCACGGCCGCGGTTCGGGGACGACGAGTACGCCACTCGACTGGCTGGCGTCCGGCGGCGGATGGCAGCACAGGGCGTCAACGGCGTGCTGGTGTTCCGTCCGTCCAGTGTGGAATACCTGTGCGGGTTCCACACCGCCGAACGGTTGCCGCAGCCGCTGCTGGTGACCGAGTCCGACGTCGTGCTGTACGTGCCGGACTTCGAGGTCGGCCGCGCGCTGATGAGCTGCCGCGTACCCCAGGTGCGGTACTTCCGGTACGCCTCCGCCCACCGGGCGCTCGCACTCGTCACCGGCCACGTCGCACGGCTGCTGCCGGACCGGGCGCGCATCGCCGTCGAGCTGACCCATCCGGCGACGCCACCGAGCACGGTCGAGCTGCTGCGCCAGGACGAGCTCACCGTGGTCGACGGCGACTACCTGGTCGAGCGGGAACGACTGGTCCTCTCCCCGGCCGAGCTGCGGTGCGTGGAGCGGGCGGCCGCGCTGACCGCACGGGGCATCGACGCGGCGGTCGATGCGGCGAGCAAGCCGGGCGCGACCGACTCGGCGATCGCCGGGGCGAGCTACGCCGCCCTGGTGTCCAAGGCGAACTCGGAGTCGGCGTGGGGCCCCACCGTCGCGACCGGACCCCGCGCCGGCGTGCCGCATTCTACCTTCGACGACGTGACGCTCGGCCCGGACACGACCTTCGTGGAGCTGTCCGGCGCGCATCACCGCTACCACGCGCCGGTGATGCGGACGCTCTGCCACGGCACGCCGACACCGCCGGTGCGGCGGCTGGCCGAGCTGTCACAGCGGATGCTGGCGGCCGTGCTGGACAACGCCAAGCCCGGTGTGCCCTGCGCCGAGGTGGCGCGCACGGCGGCATCTGAGGTCCGCACGCTCCCCAACGACGTCGTCTTCCATTGGCTGTTCGGCTATCCGGTGGGGCTGGCCCACCCACCACATTGGATGGACGGCCCGCCGTTCGCCATCACGGCCGACAACCCGGAACCGCTGGCCGAGGGCATGGTGTTCCACATCCCCGGGTCGTTCCGCGCGTTCGGGCAGACCGGCGTCGGGCTCAGCCACACCTTCGTCGTCGAGGCACACGGCACCAGGGTGCTCACCCACGGCACCGCCGAGCTGATCGAGGTCTGACCGCCCCGGACGTCAGTGTTCGAGCACAGCCCGCAGGAACTTCTTCGTGCGGTCGTTGTCCGGCTGCTTGAAGATCTTCTTCGGCGGCCCCTGCTCGACGGCGATGCCGCTGTCGAACATCACCACCCGATCGGAGATCTCCTCGGCGAAGCGCATCTCGTGGGTGACGAGCAACATGGTCATGTCGGTGCTGGTGGCGAGATCGCGGATCACGTCGAGCACGTCGCCCACCAGCTCCGGGTCGAGCGCCGAGGTGACCTCGTCGAACAGCATCACCTTCGGACGCATCGCCATCGCGCGCGCGATGGCGACCCGCTGCTGCTGACCGCCCGACAGCTTCGGCGGCTTGTGGTTCAGGTGCTCGCCGAGGCCCACCATGTCCAGCAGGTCCTTCGCGCGCTCGTGCGCCTCGTCCTTGGACATGCCAAGGACCTGCACCGGCGCCTCCATCACGTTCTGAATCGCGCTCAGATGCGGGAAGAGGTTGAACTGCTGGAAGACCATGCCGATCTTGCGGCGGGTCAGCCGCATCTGCTTGGTCTCGCGCGGGATACGCTGACCGGCGGCCACGTTCCAGAGCTCGTCGCCGTCGACGGTGACCACGCCCTCGTCGGGCGTCTCCAAGGTCATCAGAATCCGGAGGATGGTCGTCTTCCCCGAGCCTGACGGCCCGATGATCGAGACCTTCTCGGCGGGCTTGACGTGGAAGTTCAAGCCCTGCAGGACCTTGTTGTCGCCCCAGCTCTTGCTCACGTTGTCGAACGTGATCATCTCGTCGGAGCCGTTCGCGGGCCCCGGCGACTCGGCGTCGGTGCTCTCAGCGGGAGAAGGCAAGGCGGCGCTCCAATCTGCGAACGATGATGGCGGCGGGGTAGCTGACCGCCAGGTACAGCAGGCCGACGAGGGTCAACGGCTCCAGGTAACGGTAGTCGCTCGACCCGATCGTCTGCGCCGTGTACAGCAGCTCGCTCACCGTGATGGCGGACAGGATCGCGACATCCTTGAACATCTGGATCCAGTAGTTGCCGAGCACGGGAATGATCTTCCGCACGGCCTGCGGCAGGATGATCCGGGTCCAGGTCGGCCTTCCCGGCAGGCTCAGCGCGGTCGTCGCCTCCCACTGTCCCTTGTCGACGTCCTCGATTCCGGCCCGGTACACCTCCGCGGTGTAGGCGCTGTAGTTGACGCCGACCACGAGAATGCCGGTCAGCAGTGCGCTCATCGTGATGCCGTAGTCCGGCAGGATGAAGAACGCCGCGAACGCCTGCACCAGCAGCGGTGTGCCGCGCACGAACGACACGTAGAACGTGAAGAGGTGCGAGACGATCGGGATCCGCAGGTAGCGGATCACCGCCACGATCAGTCCGAGCACCAGGGCGATGGCGATGCCGGCGAAGGTCGCCTCGATGGTGACCAACAGGCCGCGCAGCAGCCTGGGGAGGATCGACAACGCGTATTCGGTGTCCCAGGTCATGTGCCGCTCCCTCCTGTGCTCGCGCGCTCGGACCGGACCAGGCTCGCGAGCTTGGACCGCAGTGGTTTCGCCGTGCGGTCAATGGCGAACCGGCGCTCCAGCAACTTCATCATCTGCCCCAGCAGCACGGACAGGATGAAGTAGACCACGAGCAGGGTCGTGAACACCGCGGTCGTCGCGCCGGTGCTGGTCCGGATCGTCAGCCCCTGGAACGTCAGGTCGAGCACCGTGATGGTGGCGACCAGCGAGGTGTTCTTCAGCAGGTCGATCAGGACGTTGCCGAACGACGGCAGCATCGCCGGGATGGACTGCGGGATGAGGATCCGGCGCATCCGCTTCGCCGGCGGGATGCCCAGCGCCACGCACGCCTCGGTCTGCCCGGCCGCCCGCGACTGGATCGCGCCCCGGACGATCTCGGCGGCGTAGGCGCCCTCGTTGGCCGCCAGCACCACGACACCGACCGCGAACGCGGGCAGTTCGACGCCGAGCAACGGCAGCGCGTAGTAAGCCCAGAACAGCTGCACGATCATCGACGTGCCGCGGAAGACCTCGATGAAGATCGCGGCCGGCGCGCGGAGCGCCATGTGCCGCGACATTCTCCCGAGGCCGGCGGTGAACGCGATGACCAAAGCCAGGGCCGAGCCGAGCACCAGCAGTTCCAGCGTGACGAGCAGACCCTGCCACAGCAGTGGTGCGTAGTTGATGATGGTCGACACAGAAGCTGCCTTCCTGGCTGGGTACGGGAAAGTGTCAGCCTGGTGTCTTACACAGCTCCTCGGTCGTCACACCCTCGACCGCCGAGGGGTCGAAGCCCCACTTCCGCGAGATCTTGGCGAACTCCTCGGAAGCCTTCAGCTTGGCGAGCTCCTTGTTGTACGCCGCGTGCAGCTCCTCGTCGGTCTTCCGGAACGCGTGACCGGCCCCGGTCGTCGGCGCGTCCTCGACCGGCGGCGTGACCTCCATGGAGTTGTCGCCCTCCAACAGGTCGTTGAGGGACAGCGTCGGCAGGAAGAAGGCGTCCGCCCGGCCCGCCTTGACGGTCTCGATGCCGCTGCGGTTGTCGCGCACCGACACCATCTGGTTCGACGGAACGTCGGCGTCCTTGAGGATGCCCTCCTCGAACGCACCGCCGAGCACCGCGACCTTGGCGCCGGTCTCCTTGACCGAGGCCACCGTGGTGAGGTTCTTCGGGTTGCCCTTCAGCACACCGAACGACTCGGTCGACACGATCGTCGGCTCGGAGTACAGCACCTCGGCGCACCGGGACTGCTTCATGAACAAGCCCGCCGTGACCATGTCCCAGCGGCTGGCCTGCAGGCCGGGGATCATCTGGTCGTACGGCGCGACGATGCCCTGGAGTTCCTTGATGCCGAGGTTCTTGAGCACGGCGCGCGCGATGTCCGGCTCGACCCCGGTGACGGTGCCGTCGGGGTTCACCTTGGTGTAGGGCGGCTCGTTCGCGATGGCGACGCGGAGGAATCCCTGCTGACGCCCCACCGAAAGGGTGTCGCCCCCACGCGGCTCGCCGCCACCACAGGCGGACAGCAGCGTGGGGCCACCGATGGCCACCGCACCAGCCGCCGCCGCTCGCCGCAACACGTCCCGCCGTGTCCAGTCACTCGTCGCCATCGTTCGCTCCCAACATTCACGTGCTACTCGTTCGGGTTCCGACCTCGCGGTCAACCTATGCCTAGATCCACTCACGACACAACACGAAGCACGAAGATCCACTATGGACCTCGCGGGAGAGTGCCCGAAAATCCGCTGTGACCAGCGGGTATACCTGAGCTAAACGAGGTTACGTTTTTGAAACTACGGCGTCGTCCAAGCCACGCGCTTCTCGGACAACGGTGACGATTTCGGCCATAATCTCGGTGAGTTCGTAGTCCTTCGGGGTGAAGACCCGCGCGATGCCGCGCTCGGTGAGCGACGCGGCGTCGTCACCGGGGATGATTCCGCCGACGATCACCGGCACGTCGCCCGCGCCCGCCGCGCGCAGGCCGTCGACCACCTCCGGCACCACCTCGAGGTGCGAACCGGACAACACCGACAGCCCGACGACGTGCACGCCCTCCTGCACCGCCGCCGCGACGATCTGCTGCGGGGTGAGCCGGATTCCCTGATAGATCACTTCGAACCCGGCGTCCCGGGCGCGCACCGCGACCTGCTCGGCGCCGTTGGAATGGCCGTCCAGGCCCGGCTTGCCGACCAGGATCCGCAGCCGCTCGCCCAACTCGGCCGCGGTGGCGTCGACGCGCTCGCGCACCCGCGCCAGCTCGTCACCGGAACCGCTCGTCGAGGACGCCGTCACGCCGGTCGGCGCCCGGTACTCGCCGAACACCTCGCGCAGCGCACCGGCCCACTCCCCCGTGGTCACCCCGGCCCGGGCGCAGTCGATGGTGGCCTCGAACAGGTTCGCCGAGGTGCCCGCGACCGCCTTGAGGCTGTCGAGCGCGGCGGCGACCGCGTCGTTGTCCCGCTCGGCCCGCCACTTCTCCAGCGCGGCGACGGCCTGCTTCTCCACCTCCGGGTCGACGGTCTCGATCGCCTGCGCACCCTCGGCCTGCAGCGGGCTCGGCTCGGTGGTGTCGAACTTGTTGACGCCGACCAGCACCCGCTCGCCGGTCTCCACCTTCTGCCGGTACTCGCCCAGCGAGGACACCAGCTCGGACTTCATGTACCCGCTCTCGACCGCCGCGACCGCGCCGCCGAGGTCCTGCACCCGCTCGATCTCGGCCCGTGCGCCCTCGACGATCTCGTTCACCCGCGCCTCGACCACGGTCGAGCCCTCGAACAGGTCGCCGTACTCGAGCAGGTCGGTCTCGTAGGCGAGCACCTGCTGCATCCGCAGCGCCCACTGCTGGTCCCACGGTCTCGGCAGCCCGAGCGCCTCGTTCCACGCCGGCAGCTGGATCGCGCGCGCCCGCGCGTCGCGGGAGAGCGTCACGGCGAGCATCTCGAGCACGATGCGCTGGACGTTGTTCTCCGGCTGCGCCTCGGTCAGGCCGAGCGAGTTGACCTGCACGCCGAAGCGGAACCGGCGCGCCTTGGCGTCGGTGACGCCATAACGCTCGCGCGTGATCTCGTCCCAGAGCTGGACGAAGGCGCGCATCTTGCACATCTCCTCGACGAACCGCACCCCGGCGTTGACGAAGAAGGAGATGCGCGAGACCACGCGGGCCATGTCGTCGGCGCTGACCTGGCCGGAGTCGCGCACCGCGTCGAGCACGGCGATCGCGGTGCTCATGGCGTAGGCGACCTCCTGCGTCGGCGTCGCCCCCGCCTCCTGCAGGTGGTAGCTGCAGATGTTGATCGGGTTCCACTTCGGGACGTGGTGCACCGTCCACGCGATGGTGTCGGTGGTCAGCCGCAGGCTCGGCCCCGGCGGGAAGATGTAGGTGCCCCGGGACAGGTACTCCTTGATGACGTCGTTCTGCGTCGTGCCGGTGAGCTGCGCGAGCACCTCGTCGACGTCCGCGCCCTCCTCGCGGGCCTGGTCCTCGGCCACCGTCACGTACAGCGCGAGCAGCCACATCGCCGGCGCGTTGATCGTCATCGAGGTGTTCGCCTCGGCCAGCGGAATGCCGTCGAAGAGCTGGCGCATGTCGCCGATGTGGCTGATCGGCACGCCGACCTTGCCGACCTCGCCGCGCGACAGCGGATGGTCGGCGTCGTAGCCGGTCTGGGTGGGGAGGTCGAACGCGACCGACAGCCCTGTCTGCCCCTTGGCGAGGTTGCGACGGTAGAGCGCGTTGGACGCCGACGCGGACGAGTGCCCGGCGTAGGTCCGCATCACCCAGGGGCGGTCGCGCTCATTGTCGGCTGGGTACGGCATGTCCTGACCTCCGGGAGTGTGGCGTGCGTGGCCCCTATTTCATCAGGGTACTGGCCGGTAACCTTCAACCGCGAGGGCACTTTCACACCCGGTCCCCGGCGGCGAAATCCGGTTGTGTAGCCCGTTAGCGTGACAGTCATGGCGACGTCGTGGAGTGAGTACGGCAGTTATCTGGTGCTCGTCGTGCTGCTGGTGATCGCGCCGGGACCGGACACCATGGTCATGCTGAAGAACTCGCTGGCGAGCGGCGGCAGGGGCGGGCTCGCCAGCATCGGCGGCATCGCGGCGGGCAACATCATCAACGGCAGCGCCGCCGCGCTCGGCCTCGGCGCGCTCGTCACACAGTCGCAGGTGTTGTTCACCACGCTGCGCTGGCTGGGCGTCGTCTACCTCTGCTACCTGGGTGTGCAGGCGCTGCGCGGCGCCTGGCGCGGCGACTACAGCGGCAAGGTCGGCGCGTCGGCGCGCACGAGCGGGCTCCGCTGCTTCCGCGAGGGCTTCCTGTCCAACGTCACCAACCCGAAGGTGCTCGTGATGTACCTGTCGGTGCTGCCGCAGTTCATCGACCCGGTGCACACCTCGGTCGGCGAGGCGCTGCTGCTCGCCAACACCGTCGGTGTGCTCGGCGCGGTCTGGCTGCTGCTGGTGCTGTTCTTCGTGCAGCGCGTCAGGGTGTGGCTGAACCGCCGTCCGGTGCGCCGGGCCATGGATGCCCTCACCGGCACGGCGCTCGTCGGTTTCGGCGCCGCGCTGGCCGCGCCGAGCTGAGACGTGGGGACTTTCGGCCCGGTACGTAAGGACTTGCGGCTCGTCGCGAGCACGCTGCGCGGTCGAACAATTACTGGGTTGGTAGATACCCCTCCGCAGGTACCGGCGCCGCACGTCCCCTGCTTCCGGCTCCTCCCCTGCGGACCACCCGCCTTCAGAGGGAGCAGTCATGACCGTCATGGAACCCAATGCCTCGGTCAACGATGTCGAGCTCGCCGACACCGGCACTGAGGCCACCGAATCCATCCTGCCCCCGGCCCCCATGGCCGAGCCGCAGGCCGATCCGGGCGCGCCGACCGAGGGGCCCGCCGCCGAGGAGCTGCGGCAGGCCAATGGCCAGGCCACCGCCGAGGCGCCCGCCGAGATCACCCCGATCCCGATACCCCGCGAGATGCCGTTCCCGCTGCCGCGGCGGATGGCAAGCGGCCGCTACCGGTCCCGCCCGCTCGGCTTCCAGCTCGAGCTGCGCGTCGACATCGACGGCAGGCGGCCACTGCGCCGTCTCAGCGGCGACTACTACGCCATCTCCGGCACCACCGTCACCTACTTCGGGTCCTGGACGGTCGACGCGGTCACGATCCAGTCGTCGAGCAGTCAGGTCGTCATCACCGGCACCGCCCGCACCACATGGCAGACCACGTTCACCGTCGTCAAGGTCACCATCGCCAGGGCGTACCTGACGCAGCCGGCGCCACCGGCCGTGCTCCAGTGGTACACGCCGAGCGGCGCGGCCGGCGCGCGCTACGACTGCCAGTGGGAGTCGACGTCGTTCCGCACCGTCGAACTGGAACAGGACTGCGAATCCGCCGTCACGCCGTTCGTCTCCTACAACACCGGCTCGCTGCCGAGCGGCGGCAGCGCCCGCACGCTCAGCGTCGCGGGCGCCTACGCCGAGGCGGGCGTGCAGATGCTCGACACCGGCGGCGGCAACATCATCGGCGCCCCGGCGAACTACCGATGGACCAACGCGAGCCTGCACCACGCGATGCAGGCGCACTTCTCGCGCTGGCAGGAGCGGCCGCAGTTCCGGGTGTGGCTGCTGCACGCCCGCGCGCACGAGTACGGCACCGGCCTGCTCGGCATCATGTTCGACCAGCAGGGCCTGCAACGGCAGGGCTGCGCGAGCTTCTACCAGTCGATCTCGTCCGGCTCGGCGCAGGATCGGCGGACGCAGCTCTACGTCAACACGCACGAGCTGGGCCACTGCTTCAACCTGTACCACTCGTTCCACAAGAGCTACATGAACCCGCCGCTGCCGAACCGGCCGGGCGCGCTGTCGTGGATGAACTACCCGCAGAACTACAATCCCGGCACCGGCGCGCCGAGCGGCGAGGCGGCGTTCTGGGCCGCGTTCGGGTTCGAGTTCGACACGCTCGAGCTGGCGCACCTGCGGCACGGCTTCCGCAACGCGGTGATCATGGGTGGCAACCCGTTCGGCACCGGCGCCGCGCTCGAGGTCGGCGAGGAGTACCTGGACCGGGTGTCGGACACCAGCGGCCTGCGGCTGGCGATCTCGCCCGCCGACCAGCGCCCGCTGCTCGGCATGCCGGTCGTCCTCAAGATCACGCTGACCGCCGAGCGCACCCAGCTGGTGCACCGGCACGACCAGCTGCACCCGAAGTTCGGCTTCGTGCACCTCGCGGTGAGCAGGCCGCGCGGCGACGTCATCGTCTACCAGCCGCCGGTGCAGCACTGCGTCGATCCCGCGCTGGTGAGCAGCGGCCACGACGCCGTGCAGCCGGTCAGCGCCTACATCGGCTACGACGCGGGCGTCGGGCAGCTGTTCGACGATCCCGGCACGTACCGGATCAGGGCGTCCTACGCCGTGCCGGACGGCACCATGCTGGTGTCCAACACGGCGACGTTGCGCGTCGTGCCGCCACGGACGTCGTCCGACGACCAGGTAGCGGAGCTGCTGCTGCGCGACCAGGCGGGCATGGCGCTGACGCTGCTCGGCAGCGACTCGCCGTACCTGGCCGACGGCACCAACGCACTGGAGACGGTGGTGTCCGAGCACGGCGACCACCCGGCGGCCGTGTTCGCGCGGCTGGCGCTCGGCACCAACGCCGCCCGGCCGTTCGCCGAGGTCGACGCGACCGGCCAGGTGCGGGTGCGGGAGCGCGAGCTCGACCGCGCCGACGAGCTGCTCGGCGCCGCGGTCGACGCGTCGCGGGGCGACGGCGGGCTGGACGACCTGACGGTGTACGAAACCCTCGGCTACCTGGCAGGCAGCCACGAGGCCGAGGGGGACAGCGAGCGGGCACGCACGCTGCGTCACGACGCGGCGACGCTGGCCGAGTCCAAGCACGCGCCGACCTCGGTGCTGCGCTCGCTGCAGGAGTAGAAAGGGTCCATGTCAGGGACGGGAGCGGAACCGGGCACGCTGGCGGTCGAACTCGGCGAGGGATTCGCCGACGACGACGTCAGCGTGCTCGTGGACGGCACACCGGTGTGGCACGGCGACCGGGTGACGACCAACTACTCCGTGGGGATCGCCGACGTGGTGCGGCTTCCACTCCCCGCATCGGGGCGGCCCACGGTTGAGGTTCGGGTGGGCGGCCGCAGCAGCGCCCAGCGGGTCGACGTCGCCGGTACCACCGGCGAGCTGCGGCTGCGCGCCCGCATCGACCCGGCGGGCGCGCTCACACTGGCACCGGCCTCGGAGGAGCGTCGGTTCTAGCCGCGCTGGGGCACCGAGGAGACCCGCTCGATGTGCGCGCCGAGGCGGTTGAGGTTCTCCACGAAGTACGGGTAGCCCCGGTCGATGTGGAAGACGTCCCAGACCTCGGTGACGCCCTCGGCGCACAGCCCGGCCAGCACCAGCCCCGCTCCGGCGCGGATGTCGGAGGCCCACACCGGGGCGCTCGACAGCCGCTCCACCCCGCGCACCACGGCGTGGTGGCCGTCGGTGCGGGCGTCGGCGCCGAGCCGCACCATCTCGTCGATGAACCGGAACCGCGCCTCGTACACGTTTTCAGTGATCATCGAGGTGCCCTCCGAAATCGCCGACAGCGCGACGGCGAACGGCTGCAGGTCGGTCGCGAACCCGGGGTAGGGCAGCGTG
>WHUB01000230.1 GCA_009377395.1 Actinophytocola sp.
GTGACGCCATCGACGGTGCCTTCGCTCGTGCGCAGCCCGGTGACCCGGTGCCGGAACAGCATCTGCAGCCGGCCCGTCTCGGCCGCTGCCCGTACCTGGCGGACGAACGGTTCCACGATGCCAGGGCCGGTGCCCCAGGTGACGTGGAACCGCGGCACCGAGTTGCCGTGGCCGGTGGCGTCGTAACCGCCCCGTTCCGCCCACTGGACGAGCGGGAACCACCGGACGCCCTGGGCATGCAGCCAGCAGCGCTTCTCACCCGCGGCGAACTCGACGTATGCCTGCGCCCACCGCCGCGGCCAGTAGTCCTCGGCACGGTCGAAGCCGGCCGTGCCCGACCAGTCGCGCCAGGCGAGCTCGGTCGAGTCGCGCACCCGGAGCCTGCGCTGTTCCGGCGAATCCACCAGGAACAGGCCACCGAACGACCAGTACGCCTGCCCACCGAGCGCCGCTGCCGGCTCCTGGTCGAGCAGGAGCACCCTCCTGCCGCTCGCCAGTGCCTCCGTGGCGGCCACGAGGCCGGCGAGACCGGCGCCCACCACGATGACATCGGTATCTTGGATCGGCGGCTGCCCTGTGCCCATCGGCCGAGGATAGCGTCGCCACTTCCTCTGGCGGGATCGCGGTCCCTGAATTCTGCGCAATTGTGTGTGGATAACTACCGGACAATTGATCGCAGGTGGTTGCGCGGGGTGCTGTGGAGGTACCGCCTGAGGGAGGAGTGGCTGGCTGGTTCTGCTGGTTATGCTGGCTCTGCCTTGCTTCCGGTCTCGAGTGTGACCGTCGCGGATTTTGTGACCTCGATCACTAGAGCAAAATTCTCGGATTTCGCCTCCATGGCTGTTCATAACCGGGGTTGCTGTCGGTGTCGTGCCCTATGATTCTCTGTATGAATGGCACGCGCGACACCAGGACTCCCGACATGGTGCGAAAGTTGGTGCATGCTCAGCGGCGGGATTCGACC
>WHUB01000231.1:0-250 GCA_009377395.1 Actinophytocola sp.
GCGTTCGACTGGGCCCTGGCGCTGGAGAGCATCACCCTGTCGGTCACCCTGGTCCACCGCCGGTCGAGTTTTCGCGCGCATGCCGGCACGGTCGCAGCGGTCCATGCGTCGCGGGTGCGGATCGTCACCGACGCCCAGGTGGTGGCCGTGGCCGGGGACGGCTGGACCGAGTCGGTCACGATCAGGCAAAGTCCCCACGGCGACGCGCGCGAGATGCCCTGCCAGGCACTGGTAGCGGCGCTCGGCTTCA
>WHUB01000231.1:260-570 GCA_009377395.1 Actinophytocola sp.
AGATCCGTGACCGTCGCCTCGTCGTCGACTCGCGAATGGCGATCCGGGTCCCCGGCGTCTACGCGGCCGGCGACATCACCGAGTACCCGGGCAAGGTCCGGATCATCAGCGTCGGGTTCGGCGAGGCGGCGACGGCGGTCAACAACGCGGCGGCCGCACTCGATCCGGCGGCTGGGTCTTTCCCGGCCACTCGAGCGAGATCTGAGAGGAGGGGCTGTTCGTGGGGTTCAGCATCGGTCCGGCCTGTATTGAGGTCACTGATCGGTCATGCGTGGAGGAGTCCCGGTCGATTGCATCTATGAGGGTGAGC
>WHUB01000231.1:580-960 GCA_009377395.1 Actinophytocola sp.
ACGAACCGGTCTGTCCGGTCGAGGCCATCGCGCCGGCTCGGACCGCGTTGGCCAAAGAGCGGGAATTCGTCGACGACAACGCCTGGTTCTTCACCGAGCCGCTGCCCGGCCGGGCCGAGCCGTTGGGGAACTCCGGCGGCGCTTCGAAGTTCGGTCCGGTTGGTGTCGATACGCCCCCCGTGGCCGAGTGGGCCAGAAGTGGAGCGGCGTGATGGACGAGTACCCGAAGCCCCGCCTAGCCACGGTCCAGGCGTCGTCCGTCTTCCTCGACCGGGACCGGACCGTCGAGTTGGTCTGCGATCTGATCGCGGATGCGGGCCGCAACGGCGCCCAGGTCATCGGGTTTCCGGAGAATTTCATTCCAGGTCACCCGTACTGGT
>WHUB01000232.1 GCA_009377395.1 Actinophytocola sp.
AGGAGTTCAGCTTCAGCTCGTAACCGGGCACGATGCCGCCGTTCTCGTCGACGTCGAGCACCAGGCGGGCGATCTCGCCGTCGAGCTCGAGCCGCCAGTGCCGGTAGGAGTCGGGGTGCGTGTCGAACGACACCTCGGTTGTGGTGTCGGCTGCCGCGCCGGTCTGCTCGGCCCCGGCGGGCTGGGTCGCTTCCCGATCAGCCGTGTCGGGCGGTGTCGAGACGGTCATGCTGCACGCCTCCTCTGTCAGCTCGCGTGACCGATATTCTACGTATCAACATAGTGACGTCAACTGCGTGTAGAACAATTTGCACACGCTGCGGGTGGTGGGTACCCGGCAGCGACCGTTGTCACTCCGACGGGCTGCGATCCGGCGCGCGCTCGCCCCGCGCGGCGAGGCGGTCGGCCAGCGCCTCGGCGGTGGAGCCGAGTGTCCCGCCGGTGCGTAGTGCACCCAGCTCGATGACGGGGACGGCGATGCCGGTGCCGTCCTGCTGGTCGAGCGTCCGAGGCACGGTCACCATGATGGTCGCGGGCACTGCGTCCGAGATCACGACGCGCAACATGCTGGTCCCCGCAACGATGACCAGTTCGTCCTCGCTGGTGGCGGGGTCGGCCACACCATCGAGGCCCGGTAGCTCGGCTCGGCCGAGCACGCAGTGGGCGGCGTTGACGACGGTGTGCAGCGCCGCCAGGGCGGGCAGGCGCAGGTGCAGCACCAGCTCCGGGTCGTTGATCGGGATGCCCTGCAGCCCCGCCGCGAGTTCGCCGCCCACCACGAGCGGAACACCGGCGTCGAGCGCGGGCCAGATCACCCGGCTCGCGGCCAGCCAGGTGTCGAATCCGAGACCGGCCCACAGCTGCCCGCCCGCGTCGAGACGCTCGTCGAGCGCGGCGCCGGTGGGTTCGAGGCCGAACGTCGGCGCCCACCCGGCCGTGGCCAGCATCCGCC
>WHUB01000233.1 GCA_009377395.1 Actinophytocola sp.
AGCCTGCGCCTTCTCAGACGTGGCCCGGGGGATCGACTGGGCCCACACCCAAGGCGCCGATGTCATCAACATGTCCCTGGGTGGTCCGCCCGCGAGTGTCATCGAGGAGGCCGTGGGCCGGGCGGCGGTAGCCGACATCGTGGTGGTGGCCGCCTCGGGCAATGACGGCGTCGACTCGGTGGCATACCCGGCCGCCTATCCCGGTGTGATCGCGGTGGGGGCCCTCGATTTCAACCTCGATATCACCGATTATTCCCAGTACGGGGCGGACCAGGACATCACCGCACCCGGCGGTGATCTGTTCGCCGACCTCAATGGCGACACCTACCCCGACGGGGTCCTCCAGGAGACCTTCTGCGAGGTTGAGCCGGATGTCATCGAATGGGCGTACTGCTTCTTCCAGGGGACCTCGATGGCGTCGCCCCATGTCGCCGGGGTCGCCGCCCTGCTCCGGGCCGAGGTACCGGAGGCCAACCGGGTCCAGATCGAGAATGCTCTGACAGGATCGGCCCTCGATCGGGGCGCTCCCGGATGGGATCCCGTCTACGGACACGGCGCCCTCCAGGCCGGCTCCGCCCTCGACTATCTCACCGCCCCACCCCAATGGCCCGCAGACGCCAAGCTCACCGTGAGGGACGTGACCGCCACCAGCCTGGTGCTGGAGTGGCCCCCGGCAAAGGACAACCAGGGGATCGCCGAATACCGGATCTTCCGGGACGACGAGCCGATCGGGACAACCGGCGCCGGCAAGCGCAATCTTGAGGTCACCGGGCTCGAACCGGATACCGAGTACCGGTTCAGCGTCCGGGCCATCGACAAGCTGGACTTTCAGTCCGTGATGCTCAAAACCCTCGCCACAACAGCCATTGGGGCCTGCACCTCACCCGAGTTCACCGATGTCGACTGCGGCCACCTCTTCTGGGGTGATATCGCATGGTTGGCGAGCCGCG
>WHUB01000234.1:0-518 GCA_009377395.1 Actinophytocola sp.
GCTGGGAGCCGCAAGTGCGTTGGCCGACGGATTGAGCAACACGGTGCGATGGTTCTCCGAGACGCAGGCCGTCGGCAATGGGCACAGATCTCACGCCGCGCCGGCCACATGGCCGTCGGCGGCGTCCACCACCTCGTCGGCCTGACTCTGTGCCGCAGGCTGCGCATGCAATCCATCCCGTTGGGAACGAAGCGGTGATGCGGGTCTTGTTGTGGCATGTACATGGTTCCTGGACGACGTCGTTTGTCCAGGGCAGGCATGACTACGTGGTGCCGGTGACTCATGATCGAGGGCCTGACGGACGGGGCCGCGCGCAGACGTACAGTTGGCCGCAGAGCGTCACGGAGGTTCCCGCGGACTCTCTTCGCGAGCAAGACATCGACGTCGTCGTGCTGCAGCGGCCGCACGAAGCGTGGCTGTGCCGCGAGTGGCTCGGCCGCCGACCCGGGGCGGACCTGCCGGCAGTGTACCTGGAGCACAACACTCCTGGCGGCGGCGCGGTGACGACGCGCCACCCG
>WHUB01000234.1:528-945 GCA_009377395.1 Actinophytocola sp.
TGACCCATTTCAACCACGTGATGTGGGACAACGGCACGGCATCGACGACCGTCGTCGAGAACGGCATCGTCGACCCCGGCTACATGTACACCGGCGAGCTGGGACGGGCGGGTGTCGTCGTCAACGAACCGGTCCGGCGCGGGCGAGCGGTGGGCAGCGACCTGTTGCCGATGCTGGCAGGCTCGGCGCCGCTCGACGTGTTCGGCATGAAGGTCGACGAGCTCGACGACGCGCTGGGATTGCCGTCGGGCCGGCTGCGAACGTTCCCGGACCTGTCCCAGGATCGGATGCACGCCGAGCTGGCGCGCTGCCGGGTTTACGTTCACGCCCACCGGTGGACATCGTTGGGTCTTTCCCTGCTGGAGGCTATGCACTTGGGCATGCCGGTGGTGGTGCTGGGCTGTACGGAGAGCCCCT
>WHUB01000235.1 GCA_009377395.1 Actinophytocola sp.
GGTCGCGGTCGCGGCGGTCTACGTGGGCCTGTCGGTGGCCGTCAACGCGCTGTACGCCTGGCCCCGCCGGAACCCCGGCACCTGGGAGGGGCCGGTGATCGCTGCGCTGCTGCCGATCGCGCTGGCGGTCACCTCGCACATGGTGGTCACCGAGATCCACGACCTGATCCACCGGCACACCTTGACGCCGACCGGCCACCCCGCCGGGCTGGTCAGCCGGCTCGGCAGCGCCCTGATCGCCCGGCTGGAACCCCGCCCGGTCGCCGACCACCCCACCGGTCACACCGACCAGCCCGACCACGCCGGCGGTCCCCACGATGACCGGCCTG
Organism: Actinophytocola sp.; assembly: GCA_009377395.1. GTDB lineage: Bacteria > Actinomycetota > Actinomycetes > Mycobacteriales > Pseudonocardiaceae > Haloechinothrix_A. Next base: position 330 of record WHUB01000235.1, read on the forward strand.
CCGGTCACGCTGACCGGTCACCGCTGGGCGGGCTGACCATCACCTCGTCCAACCGCCGGCAGATCGCTGCGCACGTCTACCAGCGGGCCGAGGGCAACCTGACCCGCACCGCCGAGCTGCTGGGGGTGGGCTCCCGCAACACGCTCAAGAAGTGGGGCCGCGAAGACGGCTGGCTGCCCACCAGCAACAGCAACGACGGTGACAGCCCGGCGTCAGCAAACGGCCGCCGCCGCCGCCCGCACGAGGACCCCAAGACGGCGAACGGAGGGGACGGCTGATGGGCAGAGCCGACCGACCCTGCCGCCGCTACCGGGCCTACCCGCCCGGCCATCCACGCGAGGACTTCTGTGCACGGTGCGGCTGGGGCGAGTGGACCCACAGCCAGTGAACCGGCCACCCAGCAACCCGAGTTGACCCGGCCATGACGGAGGCATGCGATGACTCGTGACCCCAGCGTTGACCGCCACCCGGCCGGCGCCGACGGGCGCGGCCGCGGCCCGGGCGGGACTGGCGCCGAGGGCCCGACCGTCCCCGAGCCGACGCCTGAGCGCGAACGCGCGGTTGGGGATGGGGTGGCGGATCTGAGCCGGGCCCGAGGCCGCCGCACAGAT
>WHUB01000236.1 GCA_009377395.1 Actinophytocola sp.
GGCCAACATCCACCGCGGCAAGCACCTGCTGTCCGAGGAGGCGTCCGAGCCTACGAGTCGACCCGAATCCGCGTTGCAGAGTTCATTGGCGCTCGAGCGGGTGAGGTGGTGTTCGTCCGCAACACGACAGAGGCGGTCAGCATGATCGCCCACGGCCTCGGCCTGAAGGCCGCAGACGTACTGGTGACCACGCTCGACGCACACCACTCCAACATGCTGCCCTGGCGGCGCCACGGGGAAACCGTCGTCGTGCCTCTGGACGACGACGCCGGGGTCGACCTGGACGGCTACCGCACCGCGCTCGAACATGGGCCGGCACTGGTTGCCTTGACCGCGTGCTCCAACGTCACGGGCCACTACGCGCCCATCACTTCCATGGTTAAGTTGGCCAAAGACGCCGGGGCCGTCGTCGTGGTCGACGCGGCACAGTACGCACCCCACCGTGGCGGCATGGAGGGATGGGGTGCCGACTTTGTCGCGTTCTCCGGCCACAAGATGCTCGGCCCGTCCGGCGTCGGCGTCCTGTGGGGTCGCCAGAAGGTCCTGGAGGGCCTGGCCCCCTATGCCCTTGGCGGTGGAACCGTCGACTGGGTCGACACCGAAGGCGAGCGGTTGCGCAAGCTCCCCCACCGGCTGGAATACGGCACCCCCGACGTCGCGGGCGTCATCGGGCTGGGCGCAGCGGTGGGCTATCTGGAGTCGCTGGGCATGGACCGGGTCGCTGAACACGACCGTGCGATGGCCGAACGGCTGCGGGAAGAGAGCCTCCGCCGCGATCGCCTCACCCTGCTCGGCAACGACGACCCCGATGGAGACTACGCGGGCATCATCTCGTTCGCAGTAGCCGGCGAAGCACGACTCGACCACGTCGCGCGTGCGCTCAGCGACTCCTACGGTGTGATGTGTCGCAGCGGCCACATGTGCTCCCAACCCAT
>WHUB01000237.1 GCA_009377395.1 Actinophytocola sp.
AGTCCCGGGCTCGGCATAGATCCACCTATGCCGACGTCGGCATAGGTGGATGAGACGGGCGATCTGAAGAAGGGCGTCCATACCGTCGGGGTGCAGCGGCAGTACACCGGCACTGCGGGCCGGATCGAGAACTCCCAAGTCGCGGTGTATCTGACCTACGCCACGCGCACCGGTCACGCGTTGATCGACCGTGCCCTGTACTTGCCGAAGTCCTGGTGCACCGACATCGACCGGCGTGAGGCGGCGGGAGTGCCCGAGGAGGTGGAGTTCGCGACCAAGCCCGCGCTTGCGAAGCAGTTGATCGTGGCCGCGCTCGAGGGTGGCGCGGCGGCGGACTGGGTCGCCGGCGACGAGGTCTATGGCGCCGACCCCGGGCTGCGCAAGGAAATGGAGCAGCGCCGGGTGGGCTATGTGCTGGCCGTGGCTTGCAGCCACCCGGTGACCACTGCGGCCGGGAAACAGCGCGCCGACGCCGTCGCCGCCCGCCTGCCGAAACATGTCTGGCAGCGCCTGTCCGCCGGAACAGGCTCGAAGGGACAGCGGTTCTACGACTGGGTCTGGATCACGATCGACGCCGAGCGGGGCGGGCATCGCTGGCTACTGATCCGCCGCAACACCAGCACCGGTGAGCTGGCGTTTTACCGCTGCTACGCACCCGGCCCGGTGCCGCTGGCCACCCTGGTTCGCGTCGCCGGCCGCCGCTGGACCGTGGAGGAATCCTTCCAGGCCGGCAAGGGCCTGGCCGGGCTCGACCAGCACCAAGTCCGCCGCTGGACCTCCTGGCACCGATGGACCGTGCTGGCGATGCTCGCCCACGCGTTTCTGGCCGTACTCGCAGTCACCGAACGTGCCAAGCGTCCCACACCGGACGGCCTGATCCCGTTGACCTGCAACGAGATCCACCACCTGTTCAACGTCTTGATCACACAG
>WHUB01000238.1 GCA_009377395.1 Actinophytocola sp.
GTTCAGCGGGCCGATATAGCCGCGCAGCACGTTGAAATGGCCCTCGAAGGCGGGATCGGGTTCGAGATGGACGCGTGGCTCGATCACCGTCCTGCCTTCGCCCTGGGCGCGCAGGCTTTCCTCCACCGCGGCGAGGATCTCGTCGTCGCTCAGCGCCAACTCGGCGACATCGGGTCCGTTCAGGTACGTCATCCAGATCTGCTGCACGACAGCACTCTTGCATGGCTTGAGTCACAGCTCAAGGAAAATGAATAGAAGGAGTCAGCGCGGCGTAGTCACTCAGGCACGAAAGTGGCCGGTCCGCGATAGTGCGAACCGGCCATTGACTTGGGGTGGGCCTACCAGGACTTGAACCTGGGACCTCTTCGTTATCAGCTCCAACAGGAGGGTAGCCGAGCAGCTGCCGTGCAGGTGAGCGCCCAGGCCCGGCGTCCATCGACGTCCACATACGAGTACGCACTTCACGTGGGATTGTCACCCAGTTCGTCACCCACCGCCGCGCACGGCTGGAACATCCAGAGGGGCCTCCGAATGTTTCAGCCGCGTGCGCAGACTGCACCCCGTGACAGGGGTGACATAGAGAGAGTGTGGGAGACACGTGCACGACGTAGGTGTCACTCCCCTGTCACACCCGTTTCCGCAGGTCAGAGTGCATGGAGTGACAGAGTGACAGGTGTGACAGCTCCGGCATGTCCTGGTGTCACAGCACCGGCCGGAGTCCGTTGAACCTAATGCCGTGTCCGTTTCGCCCGCTCGGGAGTAAGCCGACCAATCATGACGCCGCACCCTGCTGCTGACGTCGCGCTTTCACGACCGCAAGGCAGTCGGGCACGTCCGCGCCCCCGGCCGACCATCATGCGGAGCCACACCTCTCCTCGTCCGGCTGGAACGCCAGCAGGTTCGCGACGTGCTGCCCGCGCGCGTT
>WHUB01000239.1 GCA_009377395.1 Actinophytocola sp.
AGTGTGGGCGATCGGATGTGGATAGAGACCGGACACCACGGCGAAACTCATCGCCGCTCCAACTTCCAGAACGGGATCAAGCACTTGAGTCCGAGCCCTGCGGGCGGGCCAGCGCCGTGAGGATGAACTCTACGGCGGTCGTCTTGTCGATGCCGAGCGTTGTCAGCGGCCCGGTGCCTGCTTCCTGCTTCAGGAGGGCGAGCAGGATGTGCTCAGTGCCGATGTAGTTGTGGCCCAGCTCAAGCGCGTGTCGGAAGGTGAGCTCCAACGCCGTGCGGGCCTCGGCGTTGTACGGGATCAAGTCGGGGACCGCGCCGACGGATGCGGGCAGGGTGCTCGTGGCGGCCTCGCGGACGGTGTCGAGCGTGACGTTTTGCGCGACGATCGCCTGCGCGGCCAGCGCCTCGGGCTCGCTCAGCAGTCCCAACACGAGGTGAGCCGGGGCGATCTCGGCGTTGCCGACGGTCCGCGCTTCTTCTTGTGCGGCCATCACGGCGTTGCGCGCCCGGAGGGTGAACTGGCTGAATCCCTTGCTGGGGTCGAGATTCGCCGATTCGGCAGGCTTGGGCACAAAGCGCTTCTGGGCGGCCTGTTTCGTGACGCCCATGCTCCGGCCGATGTCCGTCCATGACGCGCCCGAGCGCCGTGCCTGGTCGACGAAGTGGCCAATGAGGTGGTCCGCAACGTCGCCGAGATGGTTGGCGGCGACCATCGCACTGGCGAGCTGTTCCAACTCGTCGTCGTGCACCTTCCTGATGGCATCGATCAGGTCGTCGAGCCGGACCAGGGTCGTCATCCGCAGCGGTTCCGCCATGCGTCAACCATAGGTTGACGCATACGTGGCGTCAACGTTGGGTTGACGTTCACACGACCGAGCCGAGCAGGGCGGCGCGTTCGCAGAGCAGGTCGACGGCGACGCGCATCG
>WHUB01000023.1 GCA_009377395.1 Actinophytocola sp.
GTACCTCTCGGCCGCACCCGAGCTGCTGGCTCTGGCCGCCGACCGCCTGGAGCTGTCCCGGGAGGTGATCACGCGATGAGTCTGATCGCTCCCACGTTGCAGAGCTTCTTCACCGACCGGTTGGCCAAGCAACGCCGGGTCAGCCCGCGCACCATCGCCTCCTATCGGGATTCGCTGAGGCTGCTGATCGTGTTCGAGCACGAGCGGACCGGGAAGAAGCCGTGCGCCCTCGACTGGGACGACCTCGACAGCGAGACGATCTGCGCGTTCCTTGACCATCTCGAAGCCGACCGCCGCAACAGCGCGCGAACCCGCAACCTTCGCCTGACCGCGATCCGGTCGCTGTTCACCTACGCGTCGCTGCGGCATCCCGAACACGCCGCACTGATCCAGCGGGTGCTTGCCATCCCGGCCAAACGGTTCGACAAGCCCCTGGTGTCATTTCTGAACTCACCGGAGATTGACGCCCTCATCGACGCGCCCGACCGCAGTCGGTGGGAGGGCAGGCGCGACCGCGCCCTGTTGCTCGTGACCGTACAAACCGGGCTGCGTGTCTCCGAACTGACTGGACTGGACTGCGGCGACGTGAGCCTCGGCGCCGGCGCCAACGTCCGCTGCAACGGAAAAGGCCGCAAATACCGGGCCATCCCGCTGACCAGCGCCACCGACCCGGTGCTCAAAGCCTGGCTGGCCGAACGCGCCGGGCGCCGAGACGAACCATTGTTCCCCACCCGAACTGGGCGGCGTCTCAGCGTCGACGCCGTGGAGCGTCTCGTCCGCAAACACGCCGCGACCGCGTCCGCGCGATGCCCCTCGATCCGGGCAGACAACCTGCATCCTCACGTACTGCGCCATAGCTGCGCCATGTCCCTGCTGCAGTCAGGGGTCGACACCGCAGTCATCGCGCTATGGCTTGGGCACGCCGACATCCGCTCGACGAACGTCTACCTCCACGCCGACATGACCATCAAACAGCGAGCGCTCGAACTCACCACGCCAGCCACCACACCACCCGGCCGTTACCGGCCCGACGACACCCTGCTCGCGTTCCTGGAAGACCTGTAACTATGCCGACCGTTCGAGGCGTCGAGCTGGCCAGAGGCCCACCTCACCGGCACCATTCGCCGGCTCGCGACAGGCGGTATCGGCATAGTCCCGGGCTCGGCATAGATCCACCTATGCCGACGTCGGCATAGGTGGATGAGATCGGCCCGCTGAATCTGCAGCCCCGCCCTGGTCGAGGATGGTTCCCGGTCAGGCGGGCGCAGCGGTTGCGGGCCACGTTCAACCGCACCGGCGGGGTGCGGCACATGTTCGCCGCCTTGGACCTGGCCAGTGGCCAGATGTTCTACCGGTTTCGTGACCGCAAACGCTGGCAAGAGTTCCTGGGATTCCTCCGCCAGGTCCGCGCCAGGTTTCCGGTCGGGAAGCTCTACGTCGTGTGCGACAACTTCTCGCCGCACAAGAAGACCGAGGTCACCCAGTGGTGCCAGGCCAACGGCGTGGAATTGGTGTTCACGCCCAGCAACGCCTCGTGGTTGAACTGGATCGAATCCGAGTTCACCGCGCTGCGCTACTTCACCCTCGACAGCAGCGACTACCCCAGCCACGCCGCCCAGGAAACCGCGATCGCCGGCTACGTGCGCTGGCACAACAAACACGCGAAACCGAAACTGCGATTCGCCGTCGGCTCCAAGATCCGTCGACCCGATTACCTACCCAACGTTGCCTGACAAGGCACTAGCCCGAGCCGCCGTACGTTCTTCCACTCGCCAGGCCGAGGACGACCGCCGCCTGCACAGGGAACTCGCGGCGACTCCCAATAATGGTGGCCAGTTCTTCTTCGACGAGGTCACCGCGAAGGCGCTGGCATCGCAACTGTTCCGCCTGCTGTTCGACCCACCCCGAACAGGACCTGTTCACGAGCAGACCGAGATCGCCACAGTGTATGCCGCCTTCGTCATCGATGTATATTCCCGCAGGATCATCGGCTGGCGGGCATGACGATCTCAGTGAGCATATCGCCGAGATCGACGTTCGCGGCGTCCTCGACCGGCGCCAGCATCCGGTCGAGCCGCGCGGTTCTGGCTTCGCCGAGGATCGGCAGGGCGTAGCTTCGCAGTTTGACGTCGAGGTCGGTGTCGGTCAGCGGTTGCTCGGGGTCGCCCCAGCTCGCGGCCCGGTTGGCGGTGAGTCGGCGGCCCGATGTCAGTGTGATGGTCACGGTCGCAGACCGTTCCCGGGGAAAGGCGGCGGTCAGCTCGGGTGACTCGATGACGCGCAGGTCGCGGGCGATCCTGCGCAGCTGGGCGTTCGCGCGCTCGGGCGCGGTGACCAGCGTGATCGGGAGCTCGCCGTGGACGCAGGCCATGGCGACCGGGAAGGGCAGGCTGTACTGGGCTTCCTCTGTGCTGGCCGGGATACGCGTTGTCAGTTGGGTGGCGGCCTTGAACGTGCGCACCTCGATGTCGCGAATGGACTCAGGGGCGATCGTGTGGCGTTGCCTGAGGGCAAGCGCGGCCTCGATCGCGGGGTGTGCCCATCGGCACACCGGATGGAACTTGGTGTACTGCTCTAGGACGCGCCAGCGGGACCCGAGGTCGTCCCAGACCTCCGGCATGTGGTCGAGCAGTTCGGCCGGTGATCCGGTAAACCCGTCAGCGGCCAGCAGCGCGGCCGAAACTCCGGCGTGGGCTCCCCACGCGGAGCTGTCCTTGACCATGGTGGGGTGCGCGATGGCTCGCATCATGGCCGCGCGCGGGGCGGCGTATTCGGCGATGCCGAGCGCGTGCTGGGTGCTGACCGAGTCCAGTCGGAGGGCACGGGCCGCGACAGCGGCGGCGCCGATCGCGTTCCATGCTCCCGAGCTGTGGTACTCGCGCGCGCTGGTGTGCAGGGCGATCCCGGCTCTCGTCGCGACCTCGTAGCCGACGACCAGCGCCGCCAGCAGGTCTCGCAGGTCGTGGTCGGCGCCGTTGTCCAGCAAGGCGAGCGCTGCCGGCAGGATGGCCGCGCCGGCGTGGCCTTTAGTGAGCCGGTGACCGTCGTGGCCGTCGACCGAGTCGATCGTGGCGGCGTTGGCGAGCGCGGCTCCCGGCGGGCTCGCACGTCGTCCGTCGAACAGCAACCGTGGCCCATCGGGGGACGGCATGTGGCGATGCGCGTGATCGCGGGTGATCCTCGACAGCGACGTCGTGCTGCCCGCGGCGGCCACTGCGAGCAGGTCGAGCAGCCGCAGCCGCGCGTGGCGCCGGGCGTCCGCGGGCAGGTCCTCCCATCGCGTGTCGTGCAGGAAGTCGACGGTGCCGGTCATGTGCGTTCCTCTGCGGACGGTTGGCGAAGCCGGCGGCGGAGCAGCTGCGCGAGGTGGAGTGGCCGCCGGTCGGCGAGTTGTTCGATTTGCAGGCGGCAGTAGAACCCGTCGGCGAGCACGAGCTCGTCGGGGACGCTGGTGACGGCGGGCAGGAAGGACTGTTCGGCGCAAGTGACGGAGATGTCGTAGTGCCCGGCGCATCACCGGCGGCGCCGCCAGCAACAACCGCTGATCCCCGGCCCTGGCGGCGATCGTGAACAACCGCCACCCCAGGGTGTGCTTGCCCTCCCCCCGGAGCGCTCGACGAGTCCCAGCTCGACCAGCGGCCTCAACTGCCGCGACACAATCGAGCGGTCCCGTCCCATCGCACGGGCGAGCTCGGTGACCGTGAGGCCGCCGCGCGACGAAGAGTCCGACTCGGACAACGCATCAAGCAGCGCGACTAGCCTCGCCGCCGCCGTGTGTTCGGTGTCACCCACGCAGGGGGATCATGGAGAAGCGATGCAGCGAGCGCAATCTAATGGTGCAGAAATTGCAACACCTGATCGCAGACGCGAGGTTACGTGGTTGATTCTGTCCCGGTTGGCGGAGAAATTAGATGGGATCGCCAAGACGATCAGGTCGGCAGCGCAGGATACGACCATCGCGCTGCGTTTCGGTGATCGACAACCGTGAGTTCGCGCTGGATGTGGTGGCCGAGTCGCTGCGGTCCGGTGCGCTCGGCCGGCTGGTGAAGGACAGCCGACGCCGACTCCTCAACCAGGCGATCTTCCGAAAGCTCTACATCGCCAACGGCCGCATCACCGACCATGAACTGACCGCAGCTTCGACCCCGCCAGACAAGCCTTAGCGCAATAGAACACCGACACCCACACTGACCTACGAATCTAGCAGCACTGCGGCAGAACTGCCGAACCTCGAGGTGCCCACTCGATCGACACCGAAGCGGACAAGAGCCCATCGCGCCCAACAGCTCACCGACGACCAGGTCCAAGAGCTGATCGAGGGCTACAAGTCGGGCGCAACCGTCTACGAGCTCGATCAGCGCTTCGGCATCGAGCATCGTACCGTAGCGCCACACCCAAAGCGTCCACTGTGGACGGTTCGAGACTCCGATCGAACAGCAAGGGATTAGGGCGAAGCTGCCATGTCCACCTGCGCATATACAGGCGAACACAGCGCTAAGCCGACCAGGACTCACAATCCTCAGGGCGCGGGTTCAAGTCCCGCCCGGCCCACCAGCTTGATCAGGGAAAACGGGGTATCAGCTGAGCACGGCCTCTGCGCCGACCTTGGTTGTTTCACACCGCGTCAGTCCTTGCTTGACACCCGAAGCCCGAGTTCCGCGCACCGTTTGAACGACAAGGGATTGGTCGTGCTCAACTGGTACCGGTGGCGGCGGGTTTTGACGTGCCGTGGCCAGTGCGGTCCCAGGGTGGAGGACGGGGTGCTGGACCGACTCGCCGGTCGCGCGTCGGTCGCCATCGAACTGCGCCCTGTGTGGTGGTAATCCAACCCGCGTACCAGCCGGGGACCGAGTCCCCACATCTCGTCGCCCGGTGATCCGCCGCAGCTCGCAGGGGCAAAGCCGAAACGACGTTTCGCCGTCGACTTCAAGATCCGCCGACCCGAATACTCCCCAACGTTGCTTGACACGGCACTAGCTACGCTGCGCATCGTGACGGACGACGGACGCTGGGTCGGCCTCGGCGACGGGGTGTACGCGCGGCGCCACGCCGAGCTGGACCAGACGCTGGGGCTGGTGGTCGGCGCGTGGCGGTGTCTGGTGATCGACACCGGGCGCGACGAGGTGCACGGCGCGGCGTTCGCCGCCGCGATCCGGGAGCTGACACCGCTGCCGTGGGAGGTGCTGGTCACCCACGCGCACTGGGACCACTTCTTCGGCACCGCCGCGTTCACGCCGTGCCGGGTGTGGGCGCATCCGCGCTGCCGGGAGGCGATCGCCGCCGACGCCAAGGCTCAGCGCGCCGAGTGGACGCGCCACTACCGCGAGCAGAGCAAGCCGGGGTTCGCTGCCGACCTGGCCGCCGCCCGGCTGGAACTGCCGACCGCCGACGTGGCCGAGCGGGTCGAGCTCGACCTGGGCGGGCGTTCCGTCGTGCTGTGCCATCCCGGGCGCGGTCACACCGCGGGCGACGTCGTGGCGCACGTGCCGGACGCACGCGTGGTGTTCGCCGGTGACCTGGTCGAGCAAGGCGCTCCGCCCTCGGCCGGCCCCGACGCCGTCCCGGCCGAGTGGCCGAGCACGCTGGACGCCGTGCTCGCGCTGCGGCCCGAGGTCGTCGTGCCGGGTCACGGCGAGCCGGTCGACGCCGAGTTCGTCGCACGGCAACGGGACGAGCTACGCGGCTGACCTGCGGTGCACGCTCACCGCGTAGCCGCCGCCGTCGTACGGATCGCCGTCCCAGGTGGCGAACCGCTGCTCAAGGCTGAGCCCGGCGTCGGCGCACCAGGCGTCGTAGTCGGTCAGGGTGACGGTGGCCTCGTCGAGCGGCAGGTGGGCGGCGTCAAGGCCGAACCCGGCCACCAGCAGTCCCTCCCGACGCAGCGCGGCGGCCAGGTTCGCCACCACGGTCGCCTCCGTGCCCGCCGCGACCAGCGGTATCACGTTGCCCGCGCACACCACCAGGTCGAAGTCACCGGCGACGTCCAGAGTGGCCACGTCGCCCTGAAGCCACGGGATCTCGGGCGCCGCCCGGCGCGCCTCGGCCAGCATCGCCTCGTCGAGGTCCACGCCGACGCAGTCGTAGCCGTTGCGGTGCAGCCACCGGGCGACGCGGCCGGTGCCGCACCCGGCGTCGAGCACCCGCGCCCCGGCCGGGACCAGCGAGGCGCAGAGCCGCGCCTCGCCGTGCACGTCGGCGCCCTTCGCCTCCAGCGCGTCGAACCGGGAGGCGTACTCGGCGCCCCGGCTGGCCCCGGCCAGCTCCTCCCAACGGCTCATCGCTGAATGGACTTGACCTCGAGGAACTCCTCCAGGCCGTAGCTGCCGAACTCGCGGCCGTTGCCGGACTGCTTGTAGCCGCCGAACGGCGCCAGCGGGTTGAACGACCCGCCGTTGATGTCGACCTGCCCGGTGCGCAGCCGCTTCGCCACCTCGAGCGCGCGCTCGTCCGAGTCGGAGAACACCGCGCCCGCCAGGCCGTACAGCGAGTTGTTCGCGATCCGCACGGCGTCGTCGGTGTCCTGGTACGGCATCACCGACAGCACCGGCCCGAAGATCTCCTCCTGCGCGATCACCATGTCCTCGCTGACCCCGGCGAACACCGTCGGCCGCACGTAGAACCCCTGCTCGCGGCCCTCCGGCTTCTCCGGCCCGCCGCAAGCCAGCGTCGCGCCCGCCTCGGCGCCCGCCCGGATGAATCCGACGACGCGGTCGCGCTGCACCTCGTTGACCATCGGGCCGATCCGGGTCGACGGGTCCGCAGGGTCACCAGGCTCGTACTTGGCCGCCGCGGCGACGGCCAGCTCGACCGCCTCGTCGTGCCGGGAGGCGGGCACCAGCATCCGCGTCCAGGCGTTGCAGCTCTGGCCGCCGTTGATGAACGCGTTGGCGACGCCGAGCTTGACCGCCTTGGCGAGCCCGGCCTCGTCGAGGTCGTCCAGCACGAGGTTGGCGGACTTGCCGCCCAGCTCCAGCGCGACCCGCTTGATCGTCTCCGACGCGGCGGCCGACACCGCACGTCCGGCCCGGGTCGAGCCGGTGAACGAGATCATGTCGACGTCCGGGTGCTCGGCGAGCGCCGCCCCGGCGACCGGGCCGGTGCCGTGCACGATGTTGACCACCCCGGCGGGCACCCCGGCCTCGGCCAGGATCTCGGCGAGGATGCCGGTGTTGAGCGGCGCCACCTCGCTCGGCTTCAGCACCACGGTGCACCCGGCCACCAGCGCGGGCGCCAGCTTCGCCATGATCTGGTGCAGCGGGTAGTTCCACGGCGTGATCGCGCCGACGACCCCGATCGGCTCGCGCACGACGAGCGAGTTGCCGATCTCCTCGCTGAAGCTGAACTCGCCGGAGGCGACCAGGTTCGCCACCCCGGCCGATGTCGCCGCGGGCAGCGTGGCCTGCACCTTGGTGGCGAAGGTGATCGGCGCGCCGACCTCGGCCGACAGCAGCTGCGCGATCTCATCCCGGCGTTCGGTGATGCCCTCGGAGATGCGCTTCACAACGGTGGCGCGCTCGTCGGCGGCCGTGGCCGCCCACGCCGGGAACGCCGCGCGGGCCGCCGCCACCGCCGCGTCGACGTCGGCCCTGGTCCCCGTGGGCACCGACCCGATGGCCTGCTCGGTCGCGGGGTTCAGCACCTCGATGACGTCGCTGCCGTAGCTGGTTTCGCCGTTGATCAGATGTCCGGTGCGGGTGGTCGCGGGCGCGGCCATGGGGCCTCCTTGTCCTCGATGCCGATCGTCTCAACCATGGCACATGTGCGTCACTCGAAGTCGAGCTCGCCGGTGCGGGTCCGCTTGAGCTCGAAGAAGTCCGGGTAGCCCGCGAGCGCCACCGCGCCGTCGAACACCTTCACCGCGTCCTCGCCGCGCGGGATGGAGCCGAGCACCGGACCGAAGAACGCGACCCCGTCGACGTGCAGGGTCGGGGTGCCGACGTCCTCGCCGACCGGGTCCATGCCCCGGTGGTGGCTCTCCCGCAGCGCCTCGTCGTACTCGGTGGACGTCGCCGCGCCGGCCAGCTCGGCGGGCGCGCCGATCTCGGCGAGCGACTCCTCGATGATCAACGCGATGTTCTCGATGCCCTTGTTGTGCCTGCGGATGCCGAAGGCGGTGTAGTAGTCCCGCACCGCCTGCTGGCCGAGCCGCTGCTCGACGGCGATGGCGACGCGCACCGGCGCCCAGGCTTGGCCGAGCAGCTCCCGGTAGCGTTCCGGCAGGTCATCGCGGTCCTCGTTGAGGATGGACAGGCTCATCACGCCGAAGGTCAGGTCGATGTCGCGCTGCCGTTCCACCTCGAGGATCCACCGGGAGGTGATCCACGCGAACGGGCATACCGGGTCGAAATAGAAGTCCACCTTGGTCGGCGACACGCCACTCTCCTCTGCCGGTTGTGAAGATTCCTCTGGTGCCCAACCACGACAATGGCGAACTTGTTCCCCGCACCGGCGCGTGGTCACCACACTTCATGATTTGATGCCTGCATCGACTTCCAGCATCCCGACCCAGCCGAGGTAGTAGTGGCAGCCCCTAACCTGACGCAGGAGCAAGCGATCCGCCGCGCGGAGCTGCTCGACGTGACCTCCTACGACATCGAGCTCGACCTCACCACCGGGCAGACGTCGTTCGACTCGAAGACGACGGTCACGTTCACCGCGCGCGAGCCCGGCTCGTCGACGTTCGTCGACATCGTCGGCTCGGTGGTCCACTCGGCCACGCTCAACGGCGTCGCGCTCGACGTCTCCGGCTACGTCGAGGACAACGGCATCAAGCTGCCCGGCCTCGCCACCGAGAACGAGCTCGTGGTGCACGCCGAGTGCCGGTACATGAACACCGGCGAGGGCCTACACCGGTTCGTCGACCCGGTTGACGGCGAGGTGTACCTCTACAGCCAGTTCGAGACGGCCGACGCCAAGCGGATGTTCGCCTGCTTCGACCAGCCGGACCTGAAGTCGGTGTACCGGCTCACCGTGACTGCCCCGGACGGCTGGAAGGTCGTCTCCAACGCGCCGGTCGAGTCGGCCTCGGCCACCCCGGACGGCGCCGTGCGCACGGTGTTCGCCGAGTCCGCCCGCATCTCGACCTACCTGGTGGCGCTGATCGCGGGACCGTACGCCGAATGGCGCGACGAGTACGCCGACGACCACACCACCATCCCGCTCGGCATCTACTGCCGGGCGTCGCTGGCCGACTACATGGACGCCGACCGGCTGCTCACCGAGACCAAGCAGGGCTTCGGCTTCTACCACGAGAACTTCGGCGTCACCTACCCGTTCGGCAAGTACGACCAGCTGTTCGTGCCGGAGTTCAACGCGGGCGCGATGGAGAACGCGGGCGCGGTGACGTTCCGCGAGGACTACGTCTTCCGCAGCCGGGTCACCCGCTACGCCTACGAGCGCCGCTGCGAGACGGTGCTGCACGAGATGGCGCACATGTGGTTCGGCGACCTGGTGACCATGCGCTGGTGGGACGACCTGTGGCTGAACGAGTCGTTCGCGACCTTCGCCAGCGTGCTCAGTCAGGCGGGGGCCACCGAGTACAAGCACGCCTGGACCAGTTTCGCCAACATCGAGAAGTCCTGGGCGTATCGGCAGGACCAGCTGCCGTCGACACACCCGGTCGCCGCCGACATCCCCGACCTGCAGGCGGTCGAGGTCAACTTCGACGGCATCACCTACGCCAAGGGCGCCAGCGTGCTCAAGCAACTGGTCGCCTACGTGGGGCTGGCGAACTTCCTGTCCGGGCTGAAGGTGTACTTCGACCGGCACGCCTGGGACAACGCCACGCTCGCCGACCTGTTGGCCGCGCTGGAGGAGGCGTCGGGGCGGGACCTGTCCTGGTGGAGCGCGCAGTGGCTGCAGACGACCGGGCTGAACTCGCTGCGGCCGTCGTTCGACGTCGACGACGAGGGGCGGTTCACCGAGTTCGCGATCCTGCAAGGCGGCGCCAAGCCGGGCGAGGGCGAGCTGCGCACCCACCGGGTCGCGGTCGGCGTCTACGACGAGACACCCGAGTCGGGCGGCAGGCTGGTGCGCATCCACCGCGCGGAGCTGGACGTCAGCGGCGAGCGCACCGAGGTGCCCGAGCTGGCGGGCGTGCCGCGCGGCAAGCTGGTGCTGGTCAACGACGACGACCTCACCTACTGCACCATGCGGCTCGACGCCGACTCGCTGGTCACGCTGATCGACCGGATCGCCGACGTCGACGAGCCGCTGCCGCGCACGCTGTGCTGGTCGGCGGCGTGGGAGATGACGCGCGAGGCCGAGCTGAAGGCCCGCGACTTCGTCACGCTGGTCATCCGGGGCATCCACGCCGAGGCCGAGGTCGGCGTGGTGCAGCGGGTGCTGATGCAGGCGCAGGCCGCGCTCAACTCCTACGCGACGCCGTCCTGGGCGGCGGGGACCGGCTGGCCGTCGTTCACCGCGCGGCTGGCCGAGCTGGCGCGGGCCGCCGACGCCGGGTCGGACCACCAGCTCGCGTTCGTCAACGCGCTCAGCAGCTCGGTGCTCGGCGACGACGGCTTGGATCTGGTCGCCGGGCTGCTGGACGGCTCGGGCGAGCTGCCCGGCCTGACGGTGGACACCGACCTGCGGTGGCGGCTGTTGTTCGCGCTGGTCGCGCACGGCCGCGCCGGGGACGCCGAGATCGACGCGGAGCTGGCGCGGGACAACACCTCCACCGGCCAGCGGCACGCCGAGCGGGCCCGCGCGCTGCGGCCGACGCCGGAGTCGAAGGAGCTGGCTTGGCAGCGGGCCGTGCACGACGACGAGCTGCCGAACGCGATCAACGACGAGATCATCACCGGCTTCAACCACCCTGCGCAGAAGCACCTGCTCGAGCCGTACGTCGAGCGGTACTTCGCCGAGATCGACGGCGTCTGGCAGCGGCGGTCGTCGGAGCGGGCGCAGCCGGTCGCGGTCGGGCTCTACCCGTCGTGGGCGGTGGACAAGGCCGGCATCGTGGCGGCCGACGCCTGGCTCGACGGCGACCGCCCCGCCGCGCTGCGCAGGCTGGTGAGCGAGGGCCGCGCCGGAATCGTGCGGGCGCTCGCCGCCCGCGAGTTCGACCACGGCTGATGCCGAAGACGTCAGGCGGGCGGCGGGCCCGCCTGCTCGTCCAGCATCCGCAGACCGCTGACCAGACCGCCGATCAGGTCGCCTTCCTTGAACGAGGCCACCATGCTCATCACGGCCAGCTTTCCGCCGCGCTGCGTCAGCCGCTGCTCGGACAGCTCACCGGTCACCAGCTCGACCACGCGCTCGCCCGGGGAGACGGCGATCAGCACCGACTCCCGGCCGCGCGGGCCGATGCGGCGGAACAGCGACTCCGCCCCGGCGCGGCTGTCCTCGCCGAGCTCGCCGATGTAGACGCTGAAGTCGAGCCCGGTGCCACGGCTCGCGAGCGTCAGCGCCTCGTCGAGCCGAGCGAGCTGGGCCGCCGGGAAGGGGCTCTGCGGCCCCTCCGGGGCGTACATCTTGGCGGCCGACACCCTGCCGGACAGCGTCACGACAGCGCCGGGCTCCAGTTCCTGACCGTCCGGCGACGACCGCGCCAGTTCACCAGCTGCCACTGGCACCTCCTACCCGGGTGGCTTCCTCGTCATCGGCGGCCGCGTGACCGCGGCTGGCGTCGAGCCCCTGCGGGTTGGCGCTCCACCAGACGGGTGGGTGGTCCCACGCCTGCCCCGGCCGGTACCTGGGCGTCGCGGTGAACTTCGACCGCAGCGACAGCGCGCCGAGCACGCCGTAGATCGCGGCCGGTATCACCACGAACACAGTGATGGTTTCGATCACGCTCACACGCGTACGGTACCGAACGCCGGTGACCCGGCGGCCACGACCCGGCTCAGGCGACCGCGTCGCCCAGATAGAGCCGCCATTCCGGGTCGGCGTCGTTGACCTGGGCCTGCAACCGCCAGTACGGCCCGCGCGGCGCCTGCGGCCGGGTCCGCAACGACCAGCCGAGCTCGCTGAGCAGCCGGTCGGCCTTGCGGTGGTTGCACCGGGTGCAGCAGGCGACACAGTTCTGCCAGGTGTGCTGTCCGCCGCGGCTGCGCGGCACGACGTGGTCGATGGTCTCGGCCTTGCGGCCGCAGTAGGCGCAGCGGTACCGGTCGCGGTGCATCAGCCCCGACCGCGTCAGCGGGACCGTGCCGCGGTAGGGCACGCGGACGTGGTTGTGCAGTCGGATGACCGAGGGCACCGGCACGGTCACGGTCTCGGAGTGCAGCAGCAGGCCGGACGGGTCGCCGTGGACGACCTCAGCCTTGCCGCAGACCAGCATGACGACGGCGCGGCGCAGCGGCAGCGCGGTCAGCGGTTCGAAGGTGGTGTTGAGCAGCAGGACGCGACTTCGACCGAAGGCGGGCACGGTGCCGCCGCGATCGCGTCCGCCGGTGCGGGCGTGCCCGCGTGCGACGCGCCCGTTGCGCCGGGTGCGCCGCGCGAGCGGCGGCAGGGTTGCCATCTCCCCGCCCATGACGGTGCCCGAAGCATGGGCGGGGCCACCTATTGGTATCGGATGTCGGTCCGGCACGCGGTTACCTCCCGGCGTCTCGCGGGCATCCCACCCTCTGGAAGAACCATACGTGGCGTTCGACAGCCGCCGTCGGCCGACCGCTTAGGGTGTTGTGCAGGCATAGTCGACCACGATCGAACCTGAAAAGCACGTCCTATTCAGGATGTGTTACGTGACAGCGTCGCAACAATGAGACGAACCGACAAGAAACGGGGAAGCATCCGCCGTGCTACCGCTGCCTAGCGCGCCTGAGTGCGCCTCGGACGAAGGCACCTGGTGCCAGCAGGTCTACCGGATCACCGGCAACGACTGGATCGCGACGTCGGCCCACTGGCTGGTGGCCAAGCCACTCAAGATCCTGCTGATACTCGTGATCGCGTTCGTGGTCAGGTTCCTGGTGAGGAAGCTCATCGACAAGCTGACCACGGCGTCGAACGGCAAGGCCCCCGCGCTGCTGCGGCCGTTGCGCAACCGGGCCAACAACAAGCTCAACATCGACGTCATCGAGCGCAACCGGCAGCGCGCCAAGACGATCGGGTCGGTGCTGAAGTCGATCACGACCTTCCTGGTGCTGGGCATCGCGGTGATCGAGGTGCTGGCTGAGGTCGGCATCAACGTCGGGCCGCTGATCGCGTCGGCGGGCATCGTCGGTATCGCGCTGGGGTTCGGTGCGCAGAACCTGGTGCGCGACTTCCTGTCCGGGATCTTCATGATGCTCGAGGACCAGTACGGCGTGGGTGACTTCATCGACGTCGGCGAGGCCATCGGCGAGGTGGAGGCGGTCGGGCTGCGCATCACCACGCTGCGTGCCCTCGACGGCACCGTCTGGTACGTCCGCAACGGCGAGATCCTGCGGGTCGGCAACACCAGCCAGGACCACTCGGTCGCTGTGGTCGACATCCCGCTCGGGCACGGCGCCGACATCGAGCACGCGACCCGGCTGATCGCGCAGGTCGCGAGCGACGTCGCCAGCGAGCCGCCGGTGTCGGAGGACGCGCTGGAGCGGCCGGACCTGCTCGGTGTGGACAATGTCACGGTGCAGGCGATCTACATCCGGCTGCTGCTCAAGGTGCGACCGGGCAAGCAGTGGGGGACGCAGCGGCTGCTGGCTGCCAAGATCCTGGCCGCGCTGGCCGACGCCGGGTTCGACAACCCGCTGCCGCTGGTGCTCGGCGGCGAGACGACGAGGAAATAAGCGGCCCCGTGGTTGGTTCCCGGCGCGGGCGACAGGCAGGATGTTGGCGTGAGTACTGAGCAGGCACCGGAGACGTTCTTCGACGTGGTCGGCGGCGAGGCGACCTTCCGCAAGATCGTCGGGCGGTTCTACCAGGAGGTCGCCACCGACGAGGTGCTCCGCCCGATCTATCCCGAGGAGGACCTCGGCCCGGCGGAGGAGCGGCTCACGCTGTTCCTGATGCAGTACTGGGGCGGGCCGCAGACGTACTCCCAGCAGCGCGGCCACCCGAGGCTGCGGATGCGGCACGTGGGTTTCTCCATCGGCCCGATCGAGCGGGACGCCTGGCTGCGCTGCATGCGGATCGCCGTCGACGAGGCGGGGCTCGCCGAGCCGCACCGGGAGCAGCTCTGGAAGTACCTGGAGATGGCGGCCAACAGCCTGATGAACAGCTGGGAGTAGCCGCCCCAACCGAGCTGTGCCGGGCTCCTGCCCGGATGGCAGGATGGCCAGCTATGGGACGAGGGGTGAGAAGCGAGGCCCACGCGGCGGAGCGCGGCGGCGACGAGCCGGCGTCGAGCGAGCCGTGGTGGCGCGACGCCGTCTTCTACCAGGTGTACGTGCAGTCCTTCGCCGACTCGGACGGCGACGGCGTCGGTGATCTCGAGGGATTCCGGTCCCGGCTGGGGTATCTCGAGCTGCTGGGGGTCGATGCGCTGTGGCTGACGCCGTTCTACCGGTCGCCGATGGCCGACAACGGCTACGACGTGTCGGATCCCCGCGACGTCGACCCGCTGTTCGGTGACCTCGGCACGTTCGACGCGCTGCTCGCCGAGGCGCACGAGCACGGCATCAAGGTCACCATCGACCTGGTGCCGAACCACACCAGCGACCAGCACCCGTGGTTCCAGGCGGCGCTCGCCGCAGCGCCCGGCAGCCCGGAGCGCGACCGGTACATCTTCCGGGACGGTACCGGCGCGCAGCCGCCGAACAACTGGGTGAGCACGTTCGGCGGTCCCGCCTGGACCCGGGTGTCGGACGGGCAGTGGTATTTGCACCTGTTCGGGTCCGAGCAGCCGGACCTGAACTGGACGAACGCCGAGGTGCGCGAGGACGTCGAGCGGACCATGCGGTTCTGGCTGGACCGGGGCGTGGACGGATTCCGGATCGACGTCGCGCACGGCATGGCCAAGCCGGACGGGCTGCCCGACATGGACCCGCGCGCCGCGCAGGCCGCCGGTCCGCACGAGTTCGCCGATCCCCGGTTCGACAACGAAGGCTTGGCGGACATCCACGCGTTCCTGCGGTCGGTGCTCGACGACTATCCGGGCACCATCGCCACCGGCGAGTTGTGGACGTTCGACGATGACCGGCTGGCGAGCTATCTGGAGCCGGGGCGACTGCACCTCGGCTTCAACTTCCGGCTCGCGCTGACGCACTTCGACGCCGACACGCTGCACGCCGCGATCGACCGGTCGCTCACCGTGCCGCAGCGGGTGGGCGCGCCGGCGACGTGGGCGCTGGGCAACCACGACGTGTGGCGGCAGGTCAGCCGGTACGGCGACGGTGAGACGGGACTGCGGCGCGCGCGGGCGATGATGCTCGTCGAGCTGGCGCTGCCGGGCGCGGTGTACCTCTACAACGGCGACGAGCTCGGTCTCGGCAACATCGAGCTGCCGCCCGGCGTCGGCGACGATCCCCGGGCCGAGGACGACCCGGCACGCAACCGCAACATCGCGCGGGCGCCGATCCCGTGGGAGGGCACGGCGCCGCCGTTCGGCTTCACGACCGGGCAGCGGAGCTGGCTGCCGCTGCCGGAGGAGTGGGCGGATCGGACGGTGGAGGCGCAGCTGGAGGACCCCGACTCGACGCTGTCGCTGTACCGGGCGGCGATCGAGGCACGGCACAGCCACCAGGCGTTCGGCGGCGAGGGGATCGAGTGGTACGGCGCGCCGGCGGGGTGCTTCGCGTTCCGCCGTGCCGACCTCGACCAGGCGGACGACGAGTCCGGTGTGGTGTGCGTGCTGAACACCTCGGGGTCTGCGGTCGACCTGCCGCCCGGGGAGGTGCTGCTCAGCAGCGCCCCGCTGGTGGACGGCCAGCTACCCTCCGACGCCGCCGCGTGGCTGGTGTAGGCGGGGGGTCAGGTCGTCAGGCGGCGAAGAGGTCGTCGATGGTGTCGATGACGACGGCGCGGCGGATCCACGCATCGAGCTGGTCGAGGTCGGTGCAGGCGGTGATGCGCCTCCGGGCGTCGTCGGTGATCTCGATGTCGCGGGCGGCCAGCAGCAGAAGCAGGGCGTTCGCCTCGCCCTCAGCGCGTCCTTCCACCCGCCCCTCGGCGCGCCCTTGGTTGACGTTCCTGCGGACGAAGTCACTCATGTACTCGTAGGTGCCGGTCGTCATCATGTCCTCCAAGCGGGCACGCGCCGCAGCGGGGAGCGCCGCGAGCACGAGATCATGGTATCGCGTCAGATGTTCGTCATCGATGGTTCGCAGACCGGCCAGCAGCGCGGACAGCACCTTGTCCCCGTGCGGCTGCTGCGCGCCGTGCGCCAGGGCCGACAGCACCGCCAGCTCCGGGCTTCGCTCGGCCTGCGACGGCTCGGTCACCACCGGCACCCGGTCGGGACCGACGACCAGCGGCCGCAGCACCCACCCCGGATGGCCGAGCTCGATCGGCGCGGCGCACCAGCCGGCGGTCGCCGTGGTCGGACACAGCACGAGCAGCAGCACCGGGCATCGCAGCCGTGCCCGCAGCGTGGCGAGGTAGACCGGCCACGACCAGCGCTTGCCGCCGTCCCGCCCGAGCTGGATCTCGGTCACCACGGCGAGCACCGGCCGATCGCCGTCGGTGAAGACGACGACGGCGTCCGCGCGGTACTCGGTCGGCGTCACATCGGCCAGCTCGCACGACTCCAGCCGCACCTCCCGATGCTCGGGAACCGGCACGCCGAGCGCGCCGGTCAGCAACTCCGCGGCGAGCGCCGGGCGTTCATGGAACAACGCCACCAGCACCTCGTGTAGCTGGGAAGGCATGCCCAGCACGCTAGCCCGAGCCACCGACAGTTTCGAACGTGTGGTCGATCCAGCGCCGTCAGAACACCAACGGCAGCAGGGCGTGCCTGCGGCGGACGACGGCGCCGTAGCGGGCGTCCATCCGCAGCCAGGAGTCGGTCGCGCTGACCCGCACCACGTCGCCGGAGTCGCCGCCGTCGCCGGTGAAGCCCATGCCGGACAGCGCGAACAGGCACCGCAGCTGCACCTTGAGGTCAAAGTCGTCGCTGCTGACGGTCAGCACCGGCTGGTCGAGCAGCGACGCCGGCGGTGTGCCCTGCGGGCCGACGTTGTCCCGCGCCACCTCCACGCCTCGCTCGGTCACCTCTGCCACCACCGACGCCGGCAGGTCGTCGACGTGCTGCCACGCACCGGACATCGGCAGCTCGGAGCGCCACAGCAGGTCGCGGGACGGCCCGGGGTCCATCCGCTCGCCACCGGCCACGGTCACCGCGGCCAGCAGCTCGTTGCCGGACACCGTGACATCGCCCGGCTCGATATTGCCGCGCACACCCCTAGTCGCGAGGACGTCGAACGGCGTCACCGACCACACGTCAACCACCCCGGGCGCCGCGTCCCGTTGCCGCAACCGCACCACCGACTGGCCGTCAAGGCGCACCGCGCGCGCCACGAACGCGGCCAGGTTCTCCCGCTCGCCGGCGTCGGCGACTCGTAGTTCCGTCACGACATCCACGTTACGCAGCGCGCCGCGACGCGGTCACCGGGCCATGCTCCGCAGCTCGCGCGCCGCGACCGACAGCGTGGCCAGGTCGAGCCGCCCGGAGCGGTGGATCTCGTCGAGGGTGACCCGCGCCCGCGCCAGCCGCGAGGTGTTGACCGTCTCCCACTCGGCGATCTTGTCGTCGACCAGGTCGTCGGGATCGCAGTGCCGCAGCGCGTCGAGGGTGATCATCCGCAGCGACTGGTACATGTCGTCGCGCAGCGCCAGCCGCGCCAGCGCGTGCCAGCGGTTCCCACGCTCCAGCGCGCTCACCGAGGTCAGCATCGCGTCGACGCCGAGGTGATCCGACAGCGCGTAGTACAGCTCGGCGGTCTCGTGCGGGCTGCGTTCCCGGCTCAGCCCCACCTCGTGCTCGGCGAGCTCGGCGATCTCGATCACGTCGAGCACACCGTAGGTGTGCAGCAGCACCGACATCCGGTCGGCGAGGTCGTCCGGCAACCCCTCCCCGGCCAGCTCGTCGCGTTTGACGTCGACCGCCTCCGCCTGGTCACCACGCAGCAGTTCGCGCACCCGCGGCATCAGCTCGCCGACGATCTGCGCGAACCGGTTGATCTCGGCGCCGACGGCCAGCGGCTGCGGCCGGTTGGTCAGCCACCAGCGCGACGCCCGGTCGAGCAACCTGCGCGTCTCGAGCATGACCGCGTCGGCGGCGGCCACGTCGATGGCCGTGCCGAGCTCGTCCACCCGCTGCCAGACGGCGGTCAGGTCGAACACCCGCGTCACGACGGCGAAGGCGCGCACCGCGTCGGTCGCGGTCGCGTTCAGCTCCTCGTTGAGCCGGTAGGCGTAGCTCAGCCCGGCGCCGCCGACGACCTCATTGACGACCTGGGTGGTCACGATCTGCCGGTTCAGCGGGTGGTCCAGGATCTGCTTGCGGAACCGGTCCCGCAGCGGCGTCGGGAAGTACTCCGGCAGGATGCGCAGGAATACCTCCTGGTCCGGCAGGTCGCTGTCAAGCAGCTCGTCCTTGAGGTCGAGCTTCACGTGCGCCAGCAGCGTCGCCAGCTCGGGCGACGACAGTCCCTGGCCGGACTTGTCCAGCTCCTTGAACTCCTCGTTGCTCGGCAGCGCCTCCAGCTCCCGGTCCAGCGCGGCCCTTGTCTCCAAATAGGACACCTGCCGCTGGTGCACCGAGACCATCACAGGGGCGTGCATCCTGGCGACGCCGAGCACGGCGTTCTGCCGGTAGTTGTTGGCCAGCACCAGCTCGCCGACCTCGTCGGTCATCGACTCGAGCAGCGACACCCGGTCGTCGCCGTCCAGGTGGTCCTCGGCGATGAGCTGCTCGAGCAGGATCTTGATGTTGACCTCGTGGTCGGAGCAGTCGACCCCGGCCGAGTTGTCCAGCGCGTCGGTGTTGATCTTGCCGCCGTTGCCGGCGAACTCGATCCTGCCGTGCTGGGTCAGCCCGAGGTTGCCGCCCTCGCCGACGACCTTGACCCGCAGGTCCTTGCCGTTGACGCGTAGCGAGTCGTTGGTCTTGTCGTCGGCGTCGGCGTGGCTCTCGGTGGACGCTTTGACGTAGGTGCCGATGCCGCCGTTCCACAGCAGGTCGACCGGGGCGAGCAGGATCGCGCGGATCAGGTCGTTCGGCGTCAGCTTCGTGACACCCTCCGCGATGCCGAGCGCCTCGCGCATCTGCGGCGTGATCGGGATCGACTTGGCGCTGCGCGAGTACACCCCGCCGCCCTCGCTGATCAGCGAGGTGTCGTAGTCCTCCCAGGACGAGCGCGGCAGCGCGAACATCCGCGTGCGCTCGGCGAACGAGTTCGCCGGGTCCGGGTTCGGGTCGACGAAGATGTGCAGGTGGTTGAACGCGGCGACCAGCCGGATGTGCTCGGAGAGCAGCATGCCGTTGCCGAAGACGTCGCCCGCCATGTCGCCGATGCCGACCACGGTGAAGTCCTGGCTCTGGGTGTCGACCCCCAGCTCGCGGAAGTGACGCTTGACCGACTCCCACGCGCCCTTGGCGGTGATACCCATGGCCTTGTGGTCGTAGCCGACCGAGCCGCCCGACGCGAACGCGTCGCCGAGCCAGAAGCCGTAGCCGGCCGAGACGTCGTTGGCGATGTCGGAGAACGTGGCCGTGCCCTTGTCCGCCGCGACCACGAGGTAGCTGTCGTCGCCGTCGTAGCGCACCACCGACGGCGCGGGCACGGTGACGCCCTCCCGGCGGTTGTCGGTGAGGTCGAGCAGGCCGGAGATGAACATCCGGTAGCAGGCGATGCCCTCGGCCTGTCGCGCCTCGCGGTCGGCGCCCGCGTCGCCGGTCGGCGCGGGCGGCCGCTTGACGACGAAGCCGCCCTTCGCGCCGACCGGCACGATCACCGCGTTCTTGACCGCTTGCGCCTTGACGAGCCCGAGCACCTCGGTGCGGAAGTCCTCCCTGCGGTCCGACCACCGCAGCCCGCCGCGGGCGACCAGGCCGAACCGCAGGTGCACGCCTTCCACCCGCGCGGAGTAGACGAAGATCTCGAACCTCGGCCTCGGCTCCGGCAGATCCGGCACCGACTCCGGCTCCAGCTTGATCGACAGGTACGGCCTCGGCTGGCCCGCGTCGTCGGTGACGTAGTAGTTGGTGCGCAGCGTCGCGGTGATCACCGCGAGCAGGCTCCGCAGGATGCGGTCCTCGTCGAGGCTGACCACCGCGTCGATCATGGTGCTGATCTCGGACACGATGCCGTCGACCCGCTCGCCACGGCCCTCGTCCGGCGCGCTGACGTCGAACTTCGCCTCGAACAGCCGCACCAGCGCCGCCGAGATCGCCGCGTTCGCCAGCACGGCGTCCTCGATGTACTCCTGCGAGTACGGCGTGCCCGCCTGGCGCAGGTACCGCGAGTACGCCCGCAGCACCGCCGCCTGCCGCCAGGTCAGCCCGGCCCGCAGCACCAGCCCGTTGAAGCCGTCGACCTCGGCGTTGGCCTCCCACATGGCGCGGAAGGCGTCCTGGAACCGCTCCCGCACCTCGAGCAACCCCGCCTCGTCGGCGAAGCGTTCGAGCACCGTGGGCTCGACCCGTAGCCCGAAGTCGTAGATCCAGCCGCGCAGGCCGTCGGAGCGGGTGATCTCGTACGGCCGCTGGTCGACGACCTCGACGTCCATCTTCTGCAGCATCGGCAGCAGCGAGGACAGCGTGACGCCCTCGCCGAGCAGGTACAGCTTGAACCTGCGCTGCTCGGCCTTGTCCTCGTCCGGCACGTAGAACGACATCGCCATGTCGTCCTTATCGGACAGTGCCTCGACGGTGCGCAGGTCGGCGAGGCCGGTCGCGGCGTCGAAGTCCTCCTTGTAGGCCTCAGGCACCGAGCTCGCCAGCCGCTGGCCGAGCTGGTACGCGGTCTCGTCGCGGTGGCCGTCGTCGCCCGCCGCGACGCGCTCGGTGTGGATGGCCTCGATCAGCCGGTCGTCCCAGCCCCGGACGGCGTCGTTGAGCAGGTCCTGGATGCGCAGCGCGTCCGGCTCGATCATGCGTTCCGGCTGGGTGTACACGGTGAAGTGCACCTGCGCGAACAGCGTCTCGCCGAGCCGGACGGCGAAATCGACGGTGTCGGCGTCCAGTTCGGTGCGCAACACCTCCTGCATCGCCTGGCGGGTCCGCGTCGAGTAGCGGTCGCGGGGCACGAACACCACGCAGGAGTAGAACCGGCCATAGGGGTCGCGGCGCAAAAATGCCCGCAGCCTGCGGCGGTCGGCGAGCGCAATCGCGCCGGTCACCGTGGCATACAGCGAGTCGAGGTCGGTGGAGAACAGCTCGGCGCGCGGCCAGCTCTGCAGCACCTCGAGCATCCCCTGCCCGGAGTGCGACTCGATCGGGAACCCGGCGCGGTGAATGACATTGCGGACCTTGCGCTTGATCACCGGGATGTCGAGCACGTCCTCGTGCAATGCCGACGTGGTGAACATGCCGAGGAAACGGTGCTCACCGGCGACGTCGCCGTTCTCGTCGAAGATCTTGACGCCGATGTAGTACGGGTGCACGGGGCGGTGCACCGTCGACGGCGCGCTCGCCGGGGTGAGCACGAGCAGCGTGGGCGCGAGCGCCGTCTCCGCCATGTCCGGGCCCTTGGTCAGGTCACGGGCGACGAGGCTGTCCTGGCGCAGCACCCCGAGCCCGGACGCCAGCACCGCCCGCAGCGCTGGGTGCTCGTCGTCGGCCGAGGAGACCTCTTCGGTGATCACCTCGTAGCGCCGGTAGCCGAGGAAGGTGAAGTGACCCCGCACCAGCCACCGCAGCAGCGCTCTGCCGTCGGTGATCTCGGACTCCGGCAGTGTCGGTGGGGACGCGTCGAGGCCGTCGGCGATGTCGAGCGCGGTGGCCGACATCCGCTCGGTGTCCTCGACGACCTCGCGGACGTCGTTGATGACGGCGTGCAGCCGGTTCTCCATCTCCAGCGCGCGCTCGGCGTCGGTCATGCGGTCCAGCTCGACCGAGATCCACGACTCGGCGGAGGCGCCTTCCGACGGGTCGGCGGCGTCCGCGGTCGGGTGCACGTCCCGCAGCGCGCCGGTGACGTCGCGGCTGACGACGACGATGGGGTGCAGGATGCGCTGCACGTCGATGCCGGAGCGGGCGAACTTGGCCGCCACGCTGTCGACGAGGAACGGCATGTCGTCGGTGACGATCTGCACCACCGTGCCGTCGCTCGACCAGCCGTCCGCCTCCCCGTCCGGCTTGCCGATCCACACCGCGGGCGAGCCGGGCGTGCGGTGCTCGGCGAGCAGCAGGTGGGCACGCACGGCGCCGACGAGATCGGCGGGGTCGGTGCCGACGATGTCTTCGGGCGGAACGTGGCGGTAGTACAGCCGGATCAGGTCGGCGATATCGGCGGCGAGCGCGGCGGCACGCTCGACGAGCGCGTCCCGTTGTTGTTCGAGCGAAGGAGACTCGGCGCTGCCGCCGGTGACCCGGTGCGAACTACCCAACGTGGTCATGCCGAACTCCCATCGTGCCCCCGTTCCGCACGCTCGTGCGCCGTTGCTCCGTCTCCCATCGCCGCATCTCAGGTGCGATCGACGCCACACACCCTAGCTCCGCCGACGCGCCAATGTCCTCCCGGAGGCGACGGGGCGGGCACCGGGTCCGGGGGCTATGCTGGGCGGCTCAGATCAGCTTTGGACGTGGCTCACGCCAGGCCACCGCCGCCGTGCAGCGGGCTGTCGCCGTTGACGGCGTGGCCGTTGGCGGCGTGATGCCCGGCGGACTCGCCGGAGCGCTGCCAACGCCTGCTGCGTACCCGCGGTGCCACCGTCGAGTTGTCGTCGTCGCCGTTGGCCCAGCTGCTGAACACCGCCAGCACGCTGTCGAGCTCTCGCACCGGCGCCGGTTCCGCCTCGGGCTCGTCCTCGACGTCCGCGGTGTCGACGGCGACGTCAGGCTGCGCGGCCTGCTGCCGTTCGGGCTCCGGCTCCGGCAGCGGCTCCGGCCGCCAGGACCATTCGGCGTGCGCAGGCTGTGCGGGTTCCGCCTGCCAGCTCGGTTCCGACTGCTCGGACCAGGCTTGGTCGGGCTGTTCGTGCCGATGGTGCTGCTCCGGCTCGTCGTCGGCCGCGCGCCGCCTGCCACCGGTTCCGACGGAGACACCCAGCCGCTCCAGCACGGATCGGGCCGACGGCCCATCCTCGGTCTGATGCCGCGACCCGGCATCCGGCGACTCGGCGACGTCCTCGGGCGCGGAATGCTTAGCGGCCGTCCACGCCACGGCGGGCTGCACCACCGTGTCCCACGCCGAATCCACCGCATGGGCTGCGGGCTGTTCCGCTTCGAGCGGTGGCACCGACGGCTCGGCCGGCGCACTCCGTGGCGGTGGTGCGTCCGCCGTGATCGCGGGCATCATTTGCGTGGCCTCGGTCGACGGCTCGACGCGCCTGCGCTTGCCGGACGGCGGGCTCTCCCGCTGTTGCGCCGACCGCTCCTCGTAGTCGGCGAGAGCGCGGTTGAAGTCGGCGGCGGGTTGCTCTCCCCTGCCGAACTCGCCGGTGAGCAGGCCGAGCGCCTGCCGCCGCAGCCTGCCGTAGCTGTGCTCGCAGACCCGCGCCTCCCGCAGGCAGGTCAGCGCCTCGGCCGGCCTGCCGAGCTGCTCCTCGATGTGGGACAGCTCGAGCAGCAGCCGCGAGCTGAGCGCGAGCAGCTCGTGCCGCCGGGTGTGGTGCAGCGCGTCGCGGATGAGCATTCCCGCCGTCTCCGGCGCCGCGGATGCCAGGTGCACTCGGGTCGCGATGGCCAGCCGCAGCCAGGCGAGCGGGGCGATGGCCGCCGCGCGCGCCTCCCCGGCGAACAGCGGCTGTGCGAGCGCGGCCGCCTCCTCCCCCGCGCCCTGGTCGAGCAGGGCGCAGACCAGTTCCAGGGTGAGCCGCGCCCGCATCTGGGTGCTGTCGACGAGGACGTCGCTACCGGCGTCGAGGAGGTCGAGGCCCTTGCGTGCCGCGTCGATCGACGCCGAGATGTCGCCGTGGCGGCGCAGATGCGCCGCGGTGCGCACCTGGACCAGCGTGCGCAGGCTGACCCGGTCGACGTCGCCGATCGACGGATCGGACTCCGCGAGCCGGTCCGCCTCGTCGAGTGCACGATCGAGCACACCCCGGCGCCCGATCGAGGCCATGCACCCGACGAACTGCAGCAGCGCGCCGACCCGGCACACCGGCTGCGCGTGTTGGTCGGCGAGCACCGGGCGCAGCGCGGCGAGCCCGGTCAGCGGCACGCCGACGCTGCGCGCGCACAGCGCCAGCTCGGTGCGCATCTGCGCAGCGAGGTCGCCGTGACCGTCCACCTCCGCCGTCCGCAACACGACGACCGCGCGGTTGACGACGTCGGCGCGGTGACCGAGCCGGACCCGGGCGGACACCGAGAGGCCTTCGGCGTAGGCCCACACGCGTTCCGAGCCCGATGCCTCGGCGAGCGCCGCCGCGCGCTCACCGAACACCAGCGCGAGCTCGGGTGCGCCGAGCAGGAGCCGCAGACCGTCGGAGACGAGGGTCTCGGCGGGGTCGTCGGCCCACGACGCGGAAGGCCCTCGGCGTCCCGCTTGCCTGTCCTGGCTGTGCGTGCTGGCTGCCACGAACCCTCCGCTGGTGTAGTGGACTCTCGCGCTCGTGTCAGTCGCGGGTCAGCTTGCGGTAGGTCACCCGGTGCGGCCGGGCCGCCTCCGGGCCGAGTCGCTCGATCTTGTTCTTCTCGTAGCCCTCGAAGTTGCCCTCGAACCAGAACCACTTGGCGGGGTTCTCGTCGGTGCCCTCCCAGGCGAGGATGTGGGTGGCGACCCGGTCGAGGAACCAGCGGTCGTGCGAGATGACCACGGCGCAACCGGGGAACTGCTCGAGCGCGCTCTCCAGCGAGCCGAGCGTCTCGATGTCGAGGTCGTTGGTCGGCTCGTCCAGCAGGATCAGGTTGCCGCCCTGCTTGAGGGTCAGCGCGAGGTTGAGCCGGTTCCGCTCACCACCGGAGAGCACACCGGCCGGCTTCTGCTGGTCGGGGCCTTTGAATCCGAACGCGCTGACGTAGGCGCGCGAGGGCATCTCGGTCTGGCCGACGTGGATGTAGTCGAGCCGGTCGGAGATGACCTCCCACACCGTCTTGTCCGGGTCGAGGCCGGCCCGCGTCTGGTCCACATAGGACAGCTTGACGGTGTCGCCGACCTTCACCTCGCCCGCGTCGGGACTCTCGAGCCCGACGATGGTCTTGAACAGCGTGGTCTTGCCGACGCCGTTGGGGCCGATGACGCCGACGATGCCGTTGCGCGGCAGGGTGAACGACAGCCCGTCGATGAGCGTCCTGTCGTAGCCCTTCTTCAGGTCGTTGACCTCGACGACGACGTTGCCGAGCCGCGGACCCGGCGGGATCTGGATCTCCTCGAAGTCGAGCTTGCGCGTCTTCTCCGCCTCGGTGGCCATCTCCTCGTAGCGCTCGAGGCGCTTGCGCGACTTGGTCTGACGTGCCTTGGCGCCGGAACGCACCCACTCCAGCTCGCTCTGCAGCCGCTTCGCGAGCTTGGCGTCCTTCTTGCCCTGGACCTCGAGCCGTTCCCGCTTCTTCTCCAGGTAGGTCGAGTAGTTGCCCTCGTAGCCGGCGACCCTGCCCCGGTCCAGCTCCATGATCCACTCGGCGACGTTGTCGAGGAAGTACCTGTCGTGCGTGACGGCCAGCACCGCGCCGTGGTAATCGGCGAGGTGCTGTTCGAGCCACAGCACGCTCTCAGCGTCGAGATGGTTGGTCGGCTCGTCCAGCAGCAGCAGGTCAGGCTTGGACAGCAGCAGCTTGCACAGCGCGACCCGCCGCTTCTCACCGCCGGAGAGATGGCTCACCGCCTCCTCGCCCGGGGGGCAGCGCAGCGCGTCCATGGCCTGCTCCAGCTGCGAGTCCAGCTCCCACGCGTCGGCGTGGTCGAGATCCTCCTGGAGCTTGCCCATCTCCTCCATGAGCGCGTCGCTGTAGTCGGTGGCGAGCTTCTCGGCGATCTCGTTGAACCGGTCGAGCTTGACCTTGATCTCGCCGAGTCCCTCCTCGACGTTGCCGCGCACGGTCTTGCTCTCGTTCAGCGGCGGCTCCTGCATCAGGATGCCGACCGACGCGCCGGGCTGGATGAACGCCTCACCGTTACTCGGCTGGTCGAGTCCGGCCATGATCTTCAGGACCGTCGACTTGCCCGCGCCGTTCGGCCCGACGACGCCGATCTTGGCGCCGGGATAGAACGCGGTGCTCACGTCGTCGAGGATGACTTTGTCCCCGACGGTCTTGCGCACCTTCTTCATGGTGTAGATGAACTCGGCCATGGCACACGATGGTAGAGCCGTCCACCTTGGCCCCTGACGCCGGTCGGCAACTCCACGGGCGGTATCACTCACCGCCGCGCGGGACCCGGCCGGGTGAGCAGGACCGACGACGGACAGCGACGAAACGGGTCAGGCGACCTGCCGCACGGGCTCCGGGGCGGGTGCCGCGGTGGGCGCCCGCTGGGTGGCCGCCGTCGGTTGGGCGCCGCGCATCCGGTGCACGGTCGCGGTCGCCCTGGCGAGGTTCGGCCCGACCGCGTAGGCGTCGACCTCGCTGAAGTACCTGGTCATGCCCTCGTCGGTGTACTCCCTCGTCCGCATCCTGCCCGCCACCATGACCTCGTCACCCTTGTGTAGTGACTCGGCGACATTGCGCGCGAGCCTGCGCCAGCACGTCACCCACACGGAACAGGTGTGGCCGTCGATCCACTCCCCGAGCTGTTTGTCGAACCGCCGTTCGGTGCTGATGACGAGGAATCCGAGCGCCTCGTCGCCGTCGTCGAGCTCGCGCCGGGCGGGTTCGGTCGCGATCCGGCCGTTGATGTTCAGGTAGGTCTCGCCGATGGGCATGGCTCGTCTCTCCCGTGACTCGTCGCTGCGGTTACGCCGTCAGCGTGCGTGAGGAGAACGCGGCGTGGGGCGAACGAGACGGCCTGTGGACAGCTCAAGCCGCCAACGGATCCACTGGCGTCCTCGACCCGAGTTGTGCACAGGTCGACATGGCTAGCGGCGCTCTTCCGCCATGCGGCGCAGCATCTCGTTGTAGGCGGCGAGATCGGCGTCGCTGTCGGCGTCGGCCTTGCGGTCGATGCGCCGAGCCTGCCGCTCGTCGGCGCGTGCCCACTGCACCATGAGCACGACCAGCACGACGAGCGCCGGAATCTCGCCGGACGCCCACGCGATGCCGCCGCCGAGACGTTGCTCCGAGAGCAGGCTGTCGACCCACGGTAGGCCGAGGGAACGGTAGAACGAGCCGCCGATGATGGTCTGCGAACCCATCAAGATCACGCCGAAGAACGCGTGGAACGGCATCGACGCGAACATCAGCCCGAGCCTGCCGAGCGGTTGCAGCGGCCGCGGCGCGGGATCGACACCGATCAGCGGCCAGAAGAACACGTAGCCAGTGAGCAGGAAGTGGCCGTTCATCGCGAGATGCGCCCAGTGGTAGTTGAGGGCGGCGCCGAACAGACCGGAAAAGTAGAGCAGGTAGAACGAGCCGACGAACAGCGCGCCGGCGACGAGCGGCTGGGTGAGGGCGCGCGAGATCGGCGAATGCACGAACGCGAGCACCCATTCGCGTGGTCCTGGCGGGTCGTTCCTGCCGGCCGGTGGCAGCGCCCGCAGCGCGAGCGTGACGGATCCGCCGAGCACGAGCAGCACCGGCGCCACCATGGACAGCAACATGTGGTTGCCCATGTGCACGCTGAACATGGCGGGTGAGTACCTGCCGATGCCCGAGGACGTCGAGATCAGGATCGTGGCGCAGCCGAGCAGCCAGGCGGCGGTGCGGCCGATCGGCCAGGCGTCACCCCGGCGGCGCAGTCGCCGCACACCGGCGACGTAGACGACGGCGAGGAGGATGGCGAGCGAGCCGTAGAT
The DNA here is from genome assembly GCA_009377395.1 of Actinophytocola sp. GTDB lineage: Bacteria > Actinomycetota > Actinomycetes > Mycobacteriales > Pseudonocardiaceae > Haloechinothrix_A. Next base: position 27,856 of record WHUB01000023.1, read on the forward strand.
GAGGTCGAACCGCCAGTCGAACAGCAGCCGCGCCACGGTGGGCGGCCCGTCGAGCTGGTAGCCGATGAGCAGCTCGGTCGTGCTGGGAACGGTGGTCGCGGCGGGTGGTTCGGTCGCCGACAGGGCGCCCGCGATGCCGAGCGTCATGAACATGATCAGCGTCTCGACGCCGGCGAGCTGGAGGAACGCGCCCTTGCTGCCGCGTTCGGTCAACGCGCGCAGGCTTCTGCTGCGTTGCTGTTGCCCGAGCACGCCGAGCATCGCCAGCGCGGTGATCTTGGCCAAGATCAGCAAGCCGTACTGGGTGCTGACCAGGTCGGCGGGCGAGACTCGGACCAGCGCGTTGATGACGCCCGAGACCGCCATCGCGACCCAGCAGGCCAGCGCGATGCGGGAGAACCGGCGCGCGGCAAGCGGTAGGCCCGGGCCTCGACGCCTGCCGAGCGCGATGAGCGCGATCAACCCGCCCACCCAGAGTGCGGCAGCGACGAGGTGGATGAGCAGGCTGTTGGTCGCCAGGTCGTGCGAGCCGCCCGAGGAGGAGTGGCCGGTGGCGCCGACCGGGAACAAGCCGGCGACGGCGAGGAAGAACAGCGCCGTCGTCCAGCCCCAGGACAGCACGAAGTGGCATGCGACAGCGATGACGAACGCGACGACTGCCGTGATCAGCCACGCCTTCGGCTGGTCGATCGCGCCGACGTACTGGAGAAACGCCCTCGGCTGGAACAGCTCGGTCACCGGCACGCCTGCGCCGTCGGCCGCCGCGAACAGGGCCGCGGCGATCGATGTCGCCCCCCAGCACCACGACGACACCGCTGCGGTGCGGATGGCGGCGTAGCCGTCGGCGGCGAGCGTGCCGGACCGCTGCGGCGGCACCAGGAACGCGGCCAGCAGCAGCGAGCCGATGGTGACGACGGCGGCGATCTCGGCGAGCACCCGCGACACGGTGACGCCGTAGCTCGTGAACGGGCCAGGGCTGGAGATCCCGGCGATCTCCTCGCCCGCCCCGCCGGACAGTGTGATCAACAGCACCGTGACCACGAAAGCGAGCAACGTGCCTACCGTCACGAGCGCGATCACGCCCGCCGGGCGGGTGCTTGTCGCTACCGGTGCTGTCTGCTGTTCCCGCACATCAGAAGGGTAGGGTGTCGGCTGGCCGCCGCACGCGCGCACCCCGGCACGACGGCGGAAGGCGGCCCGGCGCGAGCCTCTACCGTGAGGCCAACCGGGTGACAGAGGCAGCGCCGCCAACTCGCGGGCGGACTCCGCGGCTGAAACAATCGCGACATCTGACGCGATCACACCAACGGCTGCACGTAAAATAGCCGCAGCGCCGAGCGGAGTCTCGGTCTCGCCCTCGTAGCTCAGCTGGATAGAGCAAGAGCCTTCTAATCTCTAGGTCGCAGGTTCGAGTCCTGCCGGGGGCACAAGATCCCTGGTCACAGCACCAACCAGGGATCTTGCCCCAGCCGGTCCCATGCTTAACCCACATCTTTGGGTGACTTGACCTTCGGCCGCTCGCTCAACGCAGGAGCCGCGCTCTCCCCCACGACGCCACGTTCCATGTAGTCCTCCTGGGTTGTGCTGATCCGTTCGTGACCGAGGTAGTCGGCGATTTCGCGCGCGCTCAGTCCGGCGTCATCCAGTTTCCCGGCGACGTAGTGCCGGAAGTCGTGCGGATGCAGCCCCTCGAAGGTTGTTCCCTTCACGACCCGCCGAAAGCGAGCCCGTGTGTTGTCGGGATCCCGCAGCGTGCCGGTCGCGGAGGGAAACACCCAGGCCGACTCCGAATCGGCCTGCCGCCGTTTGAGGATCTCCATCACCCACGACGGCGGCCGGATGGTGCGCATGCCCGCCCGGCTCTTGGTGTGGTCCTGCACGAACAAGCCCTGGCCCGTGACCCGAATCACGGTGCCGTGGAAACAGACGGTGCCAGCGTCGAAGTCGATCGAGGTTTCCCAGTCGAGCGCGAGCAGCTCACCGATACGGCACCCGACGCCGGAGAGCACGTCGACCATGTCAACAAGGTCCCAGCGCGCCGCCGCAGCAGACGAGGCATGGAAGACACCGAGCACCGCCGAGATGGTTGTGCCGTTGATCATGCGCTGCTTCTTGCGCTTCTTGCGGCCCAGGCTCTCTAGCTCGCGCACCGGGTTCTTCTCGACTGCGTCGTGCCGGACGGCGAGCCCAAAGATGCCCGAGAGCACGACCTTGGCGTGCGCGGCAGCGCCACGGCCTTGACGGTCCCGAACCTCTACGACAATCCGGTTGACCGTGGATACGCGGACATCGCAGAGCCGTACCGCACCAACCGCCGACTCCAAGTACCGATCCCAAGTACCGCGATACTCGCGCTTCGTCCGCGCAGCTCTGTCCGAGTCATCGACCTCACCGAGCCACAGCGCCGCTGCATCGGCGACCTTGCTCTCCGGTTTGATCTCGCCATGGCCGGAGCGGCGGACGCGATCACGTAGCCGTTCACGCAGCCGGTTTGCCGCCCGTGTCTCGGTCGACCCCATGCATTCGACCGGCCGCGTGATGCCGTCGAAGTCCTTGTAGTTGGCAATGGCACGCCAGGACCGCTCCCCCACCCGGTAAGTGCGGATCTTGCCCCACGTGCCCAGCGGTAACGGTGGTCGACCCATCAGGCGCTCACCGCCTGGTCATTGAGCCACGCCTCGACGTCCTGATGTCTGTAGCGGACGTACTTCCCCATACGGACGCCGCGGGGACCGTAACCCTTGCTGCGCCATTGGTAGAGGGTGTTGACGGGGATGCCGAGATAGTCGGACAGGTCCGTGATGGTCATCAGTCTGGTCATGGCCGGTTCTCCTGGTGGTGTCGGATATTGCGTCGGTCGCGGATGCGGGTGGCAATGCCTGCGGCGAGTTCGCGTTCGGCGTCGTTGGCGTAGCCGACGCCGGTGAAGCGCCAGTCGTTGACGACGGCGACGGTGTCGGGGTCGAGTTCGGCGAGCGCGAGGTTTTCGGCGAGGCGGAAGGCTTTCCGGTCGCCGCGGATGAGTCGGAACGTGACGGAGTAGGCGCGGGACTTGGTGAGGAAGTGCCCCCGGAAACCGAGCATGTGTGCCCAGCGCCGCAGGTTCAGATCTTCATACCGTGGATCGGTGCCGAGGTCCCAGGCGGTTTGCACGAGCTGCCGGTGGTGCGGTGAGCACCGCAGTAGGTCGATGTCGCCTTGGCTGCGGATGGGACGGTCGGCGGCTTCGCTCTTGCCGGTGCCCTTCGTGGCGTACTTGGCGACATAGCCCGCGAGACGTGCCTCACTGATGCTGCCGTCGTCGGCCTCGACCCGTTCTGCGGTGCGGGCGTCGACGCTGCGGATGTCGACCTGTTCACCCCATGCCAGTTCAAGCGGGGTGCCATCCGGCCGGTCGATGGTCAGCGTCACCGCAGCGGCGGCCAGCCGCACGGTGTGGTCGAGCAGTTCGCCGGTGGCCCACGGGGGTGTGGGGTCGGCGGGTCCGTCGGGGCCGTCGAGGCGGATGACGGCGTGGAAGTGCACCAGCCCGCGGCGCTGGTATTCGGCGACCTTGCCGTAGGAGAGCCGCAGATGCTCCTTGAGCTCGCGCACCCGGATTCCAGCGGCTTTCGCCAGCTCGCGGCGCAGCCGCATGCAGAACCGCTGCCACAAGGGTCCGGCGTGGGCTTGCCAGAGCAGCGCGCCGACGTAGTCGTAGCCCTCGGCATCGAGCGGAGTGCCGATCCGCGGATCGTCGGGGTGATGGAACGCCCCGCAGGCACACGGCATCGCCTTGCCGCGGGGCGAGGTGCGTCGGTTGTGCACCGGCCCGAACGACGGGGCCGTCAGGGTGACGAACGCCCGTGGCTTGTCGGCCACCGTCTCGGGGATGTTCTTGGAGCCCCCGGCGAGTCCGGCGCGGATGAGGTGGAACGCGTCGGCGGCGTAGCGATCCGAGCAGGTTCGACACACCGAGGCGCGCCGGTTGCCGCACGGGACGAAGATGTCGCCGCCGATGTGGTGCAACACGTCGCCGGTGCGGGTGTCCTGCAATTGGTGGCAGCCGAACAGCCGGATCGGTTTGGCGCAGCCGCCGACACTTTCGACCTTGGCGCGCCAGTCCTGATAGTCCGACGCCCGAAGCCGTTCGTTGATGCGATCTTCCAGGGTGAACACGAAAAGCGGTCCCTTCTGGACGGTGACGAACGAAGAAGCGGGGCACGACCTTTGGTGTGGCCGTGCCCCGCGGGGTGATCTCGGTGCGATGGGTTAGTGCGCGACGGGATGCCCGTTGCTGCTGGCCCATTCCCGCAGCACGCGGGTGGCCAGCTCGTCGGGGATCTTCACCGCGGCCCGGATGTCGGCGGTGGTCGGTTCGCGGCCCTCAGCCCGCGCGGTCTCGACCGCGGTGGTGATGCGGTCGGTCATCTCCCGCGGCAGCCGCAACCGCGACGGCGGACCACCGCTCGGCGGCGTCGACGACGCCGAGGCAACCGCGGCGGCAGATGCCGGTGTGCTGCTCTCCCCCGCTGGTTCCGCCGAGGAGGTGCCGGTGCTCGTGGTGTCGACGGTGGTGCGCCGCATGAGGAGCTTGACCACGACGAGGAACCCGAGGGCGGGCATCGCCGCTAGCAGCCAGCCCGCGGGTGTGCGTTCGGCGAGCGCGACCTGGGCGGCCATCTGCACGCACACGCCCGCCGCGAGCACCACCATGGGGAACGAGATCTGCCGGGTGCGGCCGAGGCGATGATCGCGGTGAATCTCGAACCCGGCCACCACGGCGATTCCCTCGATCACGACCGCGTCGGCCCACGCGAGCCACCCGGTCTGTCCATGGTGGACGGCCCAATCGTGGGTGTGCTTGAACCCCGCGGCGGCACCGATCCCTCCCAGGACGACGGTCACCGCCAGCCGGACCAGGTCAGCGGTCGATCGAGGCATGATGATCACCCATCCTGACCAAAGATCTCGGCGACTCGTTCGGCATCCTCCGGACAGACACCAAACCGGGGCCGCCCCTCGCCGGTGTGCGTGCGCCACAGGTGGAGTTGCCCGCTGACCCAGTCTTCCCACCGGGCGCGCAGGTCGTCGATCGTGGTGCCCGCCGCCGCGGCGACCTGCTCGGCGGGAACCCCTCCCAGCAGCGCCTTATGCGCTTCCAGCGGCAGCCAGCGGGTGAGCACATCCGCCAGGGCGGCCATGGTCGCGATCTCGTGTCTGGCCTCCGTGGGTGTCCGGCGCCCGAGGGGCCAGTTCTCCACATCGCCCCAGTGCTCGGCCAGGGTGAACGGGTTCTGGCGTACGGCCTCGTCGAACGTGACCCAGGCTTCGGATGGTGTGTCGAACTCGGTTGTCATTGCTGTCCCTTCGGTTGTGGGTGCAGAGCACTCCAGCGGGCCAGCAGCCCACGACCTGCTCGGGTCGGCCGGATCGGGGTCACGGGTCGCCGGATTGCTCCATGGAGTGCCGAGACCGTGTCCCGGCGGGGGTGTCGTTCGAGGTGTCCGGAGGCCATGAGGCCGGTGACGAGGTCTTCCTCACCGGCCAGCCGCACCCGGTCGGGTTCCTCGAACACCACGACCCGCTCGGAGTCGTCGAGCAGCCCGAACCGCCCGGCTGTGGTCTCGGTCAGTACCTGGGTGATCACCTCCGGCCCCGGCGTTGACTGCCGACGCCGCCGAGGGAGTGGCCGAGGTGCCGGGCACGGCTGCGACTCCACCGGGCCCGGTGCGGACGGTGTGTTGGGGGCGAAGAGGTCGAGTTGCTCGGTCATCGCACACGCTGCCTTCCCACCGTGCCCAGCTCCCGCTTCGCGAGGTCACCCAGCACAAAGCGGCAGCCGAGTAGCACCCCGGCGACGAAGAGAGTGGTCACCCAGAACGGGGTCGTCAGGCCCCATTCCCGGTGTACGGACCACAGCAGCAGCGCGGCGGGGGCCGCGACACGAAGGTAGGTCCACGAGCGCCAGCAGAGGAATCCGAAGCGCCACATGTCAGCTCACCACCCTCAGCCCAGAATTACCGGTCGAGTTGCCGCAGATGAAGGTGACGAGTTCAGCCAGTTCGGCGTCATCGACATAGGCGGCCCGGACCCGCATCGGCACCCGGGAGCGTTGCCGAATGACGTAACCGATGCCCGCGGTCTCTGCTGCGTTGGCGATCTCGTCGGCCAAAGCGCCGCGGAGCCGGGCGGTGTCACCGAGGACCATGTCGACATGTGCGGCGGAGGTGACCCGCAAACAGATCCGGATGGTGAACAGGTCCCGCACCGGGACGGTGTCCTTCGTGGGTTCCTGGACCAGCCCGACCATCGTGTGCCCGGTCGCCCGGCCCTGGGAGCCCACCAGCGCGAGCAGCTTGCGCAGGTCACGGGCCACCGCGGCGTCGCCGTAGGCGAGCAGGGCACCCAGCTCGTCGCAGATCAGCACGTTCAGCGGCGTCGCCGGCGACGGGGTGATGCCGCGTTGCCCCTCCGCCGCCAAACCCTGCTGGGTGGCTTCCATGTCCTGCACGAACTCGGCGACCAGGTCGCGGCAGTCGTCCGGGTCGGTGGCGTAGCGGTGCGCGACCGGGGCGAGCTTGGAAAACTCCAACTGCTTCGGATCGCAGATCCACAGCCGCACCAGCCCGTCGCGGATCAGCGGTGCCGCTGCTCGCAGCAGCGAGAGCGGGATGGAGTTCTTACCCGCGCCGGTCGCACCGGCGATGAACATGTGCTGGCCGAGCAGCGATTCGCGCCAATCGTTGCCGAACTCGTCCTCACCGAGATACAGCGCGGCGAGATCAACCACCTCGGGGTCGAACGCCATCTCGGGGGCGTCGATGACCTCGGTGAACGGTTCCGAGCGCTCCACCACCAGCCCGATCACCTGCGGTTTGATCCGCTCGACCGCGACCCGCTCGACCTTGAGCGCATCGGCGAGTTCGGGCAGCTTGCCCTCGAACTGGCGGGCGTGCTGGCCCGGCACGATCCGCACGTGGATGGTGTCCACAGTCGGCGAATACGACCGCACCCTCAGGATCCGCGGCACCCGCAGCTCCCCGGTCTTGCGGTTGGTCGCCACCAGATCGCACGACAACAGCGCATCCCGCCAGCGCCAGCCCAGGTAGTGCCACCAGCGCCGCAGGAACGCCCGCATATACGGTGCCGCGTAGGCATCCCAGGAGTCCGGGTGCGCCCGGTGCCAACCACAGGCCGCCAACGCCGTGCCACCCAGAACACCGGCCGTCGGCACGGTTCCCAGCTCGAGCGCGCTGGTGGCGACCGCGCCAGGCGTCAACACCATGCCCGGATGCCGCGCACTCCACACCGCAGCCCGCACCTCGCGGCCCATCCGTCGTTTCGAAGTCTTGTTGGGGGTCCTCATCGAGTGGTGTTCCTTCCTGAAGAAACGAAAAGCGACCGGCCCCACACCCCGAATCGATCGAGGTCAGTGGGGCCGGTCGCAGCCGGTAAGAATCACGGTTGCTCCGTTATGGGAGGCACAAAGACATCCTGTTCATCTGATCTTTTCACGCCAGTTCGTAACTTTCGTCCCTTGTCGTCGTTGAATCTGGCGTCGGATCGTGGAAGAGACCGCCGAGTGCTTCCGGAGCATTGCGACGGTCACGGTGTCTAGGAGCACCTCCACTCAGGCCTGAGCGCTGGCAGTCTCCCTCCCGGCGCTCAGGCCGCTCCCTACTCGTCGAGGGCGGTGCGGGAGTCCTCCAGCGCCACGGTCAGCGTGGCCATGGCCTTGGCCATCCGGTCGTGGTGTGCCTTGAACCCTTCCTGCCGGATGGGGATGCCGCGCAGGCTGCGTTTGAGCTGGCCCATCGCCATCGCGACCTCGTCGAGGGTGCGGTCCAACTGGTGCGACATCAGACCCTCCATTCCCGGGAGACGAGTTCCGCCTCATACTTTTTCGCGATCGTGCGCAGCCGCTCCAATTCATCGAACGCCCGCGCCCGATACCCCTGCAACTCTTTCTTGGTCGCCACGCTCCATCCGCCCGCAGCCTTCTTCGGTTCAATTCGCGCGATGACCGCATCCAGGGAGTCGAACGATTCGAGGACCACGTCCATCGCGGCGACGAATTCCCGATATTTGTCCATCGCGCGGCGGTTGATCGCCGGTATCTGCATCAGTAACGCCTTCCTGTCGATGCCAGCTCGTTAATCGAATTCAGGTCGGCGGTCAGGAACTTGACCGCGTTGCTCACCGCCTGCCGGACCTCCCGGTCCGCGCTGGTCTTGGCGAACTCCCGATACGCCGCGTTCGCCGCGGCGATGATCTGGTTGATCTCCTCCACTGCCCAGTTATCCCTTCCTGATCAGCACCTGCGCGGCCCGCAGGCCCTCGCAAAACCCTTGCCGCCAGCCCGGTTCCATCCCCAACTCCTCGTCAGGGACTTCGAGCCACTCCTGACGCTCACGCTCCAGCCACGACACGTAGCGCCGGGCCATGCGGTACGCGTTGACCCGCACCGCCATCACCGACCGCTCCAGCGCCCAGCCGTCGCCGCGGTGAACCCCGCCACCAGCGCCAACACACCCAGCACCGGAATCGCCACGATCAAACAACCAATGAACGTGGCCGCGATCAGCCACATACTGATCTCAGCAACCATCCGAAACACTCCTTCCACTCTCCTTGTGGTGAAACCCAAAGACCCCCGGAAAAGACGCCGGGGATCAATGCGCGCCACCACAAAAGGCGCGAATTTTGGCATGGATCGGCCCACTCTGGAATTCTCAATCAGCGATAAGCGCCCTTGCCCGACTCGAACGGGCAGCCCACCCACAAATGCGGGGAAAGGCTCCAACCCGATTACGCGGCCTCGGTCACCTGCTGATGCAGCGGCTTCAACCCATCGGCCTTGAACCAGATCCCCGCCTGCGAAATCTTGCGCGGATCGTCCCTGTCGGGGATCTCAAACGTGTTGATCACCGGGTTGATCAACTCCACATACGTGCCCTCGGTGAGCCCCTCGCCCGGATCAGCCGCCAGGTTCACCTTGATCTCCTCACCACGCGCCGACCGCACACCCGGCCGCGGCTTCACCTTCGCGAACAGCATCACCACGAACTGCGCAACACCGTCCCGATCCACCACAGGCTCCTGCTCACCCGCGCTGTTCTCCCGCATCTTCATCTGCGGCTCTTCCGTCACCATCAACCGAAAGCCACCCAGATTCGCCGGGATGTCCTTCATGCCTTGCGCCTCCATCTACTTCCGTTGCTTGCCTAGCTTACCTAGCCATGTTCATCGTGACACAAGCTGCCTAGGCAAGTCAAGCCTGCCTAGGCCGCCTAGACTCCTAACCGTCGTTAGCCGTACCCTTAGGTGCATGAGCGAACTCGATCCCGATGACCCGCGCCCGCCATATATGCAGGTCGCAAACGCTCTACGAGCAGCGATCCTGACGCGGAAGTTCGAGCCCGGCGAGAAGCTGCCGTCGGGGCCACAGTTGGCAGAGCGTTACGGAGTGGCGCGCATGACTGCGCAGCAGGCGATCCGCGTGTTGCGCGATGAGGGCCTGGTCATCTCCCGCCAGGGAAGCGGGGTCTATGTGCGTGAGCGCACCGAGCGGCCCATCGGCTTGCGCCCGCACCTCGAAAGGGCGTTCGAAGAGACGGAGATCTCGATCGACTTCGCGGGATTCTCCGGAGAGACCCTGCACGGAGCGATGTCTGAACCGCTGGACAAGATCCGCGCGGGACGCCTCACACCGGAGTCCATCTCGGTACGGCTGCTGGTGCCGAATCCGGATATCCCGTGGACGCTGCCCGCCCGAGTCGACGATCTCAGCGACAGCCCAGCCTTCCGCACGCGCGCCAAGAGCATCATGCAACGCCATTCAGAAGCCTTGGTAGCCGCCGTGAACGAACTCGGTGAACTGGGGCTGGTGAGGGATATCCACGCCCAGGTACGTGTGTACCCCGCCGTTCCGCTGTTCAAGCTGTACCTAATCAACGATTCCGAGGTGTTTTTCGGCTACTACCCCGTGCAGGAGCACACAGTCACACTTGACGACACGCCAACGCCGATGTGGGACCTCATGGGCAAGGACACCACGCTGTTTCACCACACCGCCGACTCTGACGACGACACCATGGCATCCCAGTACGTCAAGCAATCCCGTATGTGGTTCGACAGCATTTGGTCCACGGTGGCCCGCGACATTGAACAATGAGTGACGCCCGCGGCGTTCTCCGCCATGCGAAGCACGTACTCCTGGACTTCGACGGTCCCGTGTGCGCGGTATTCGGCGGCGTCGAGGACCACGCGGTCGCCGCACGCTTGCGCGGTCCGCTCAGCGAGCACGGCATCACCGTGCCCGACGAAGTCGCCAGCGCCACGGACCCGTTCTCCGTCCTAGCCTTCGCGGCGACCGTTGATGAGAGCACCGCATGCCGTACCGAATCGGCATTCAGGGCCGAGGAACTCGACGCAGTCAGGTCGGCACCTCAAACCGATCACATCGACACCTTGTTGAAAAAGCTCCACGCCGAAGGTAAGAGCGTGAGCATCGTCAGCAACAACTCCAGCGCCGCAGTCCGACGCTACGCAGAACTACGCGGACTCTCGCCGATCGTCACGGATGTCGTAGCGCGCGAACCGGCTGACGTTGCGCGGTTGAAGCCGAACCCCTATCTGGTCGATCTAGCCATCCGGCGACTTGGCGCGGATCCCGCTGACTGCGTCATGATTGGTGACTCACTATCCGATGTGCAGGCAGCGCAGGCCGCGGCGGTGCCTGTGATCGCTTTCGCCAACAAGCCTGGAAAGCGCGAGCGATTCGCGGCCACCCAAGCGAACGCGATTGTTGACCGTATCGCTGACCTCATCAGCGACTGAGAGACTCAGGCGACCCAGAACAGCGCCACACCTGCAGCCGTCAACGGACAGACACGCACCTACATCAAGCTGCCAGCCGACCATTGCGCACGGTGATCACATGCGAGTAGTAGCCGCTCAGCTACCCCCGCAAGACGACAGCGACGACAAGCTGTACACGACTTCCAACGCCGTGATCATGCTCGACGGGGCATCAGCGTTCGTGCCGGTCCCGGTCGCGGCGGCGACCTACGCCGACCAGCTCGGACGGCACATACGGGCGACGTTGATCGCGCGGCCCGATGCCGACTTGGCCCACGCCCTGGCCGACGCGATCGAGGCCACCGCAGGCGAACTCTCACTCTCGCCCGGCGAGTCACCGTCGAGCACCGTCGCGATCGCCCGCGCCCGGCAGCACACCGCCGACTTACTCGTGTTGGGCGACACCGACATCGTCACTCCACACGAGACGGTCCGCGACGACCGGCTGGCTCAGCTCCCCCTCGCGCCGCACCAGAAGTACCGCGACCGCCTCGCGGCAGGCGAGGGCTACGACGACGAGCACCGCCGACTCCTCCGCGAGCTACAGGCCGAGCAGGCCCAGCACCGCAACCACGACGGCGGCTACTGGATCGCCGAAGCCAGCCCAGAAGCGGCGCGGCATGCGATCACAGCATCGCACCCGGTGTATGAGACACCGTGGCTCATACTCGCGACCGACGGCGCGTACAAAACCATGGCCCACCTCGAACTCAACGACTGGCCCAGCGTCGCGCGCGGCACCGAGCAGCAGCTCACCGCCATCCTCGGCCGATGCCGCGAGTGGGAACAGCACCAGGACCCACAGGGACGCGATCTGCCACGAGCCAAGCGACACGACGACAAGTGCCTCGCCGCCATCCAGCTCGCATGACGACGCGCTTCGAACCTCCCACGGGGCCCAGCCACCCGCACGGCCGGCGCGCGGCACTTGTGTTCAGACTTTCTTCTCTTCTTCAAGGCGGCCCCTGCGGGGCCGCCGCACCGGCCCGATGCCCGTGCTCAGCGCGCCAGCGGGCGTGCGGCCTGGCGGCCGGTCCCGCGCACGCTGAGCCGAGGCAGGCCGGGGGCCCCGCAGGGGCCGCAGAAGGGAGAAGCGTCGAAGAAGATGCCCTCGCCGGGCGGGCAGGCTCCGGGATGACACGAGCGGCGTTGCGGGTGGTCCGGCTGGCAAGGGTCGGTCACCAGCTGGTCATCCCGTCGCCTTTCCTGATGACTATCACACCGTGCTGGCGCCGCACGCTTGGCAACGAACCCGCCGGTCAGCAGGGCAGGGTGCGGCGCCAGCACGGCGCGATCGAGACGCCATCAGGCGACGGGATGACCAGCAATTCCTCCCGGCCTAGATTTGAGGCTTTCGATAGGTCTCGGGCGTGCGCATCTCAATCGGTAGGAGGCAGCTGGACTGCGGATCCAGTCACCTTGACTCTGGTGTCGTCGGCGGCGAGCTGGACGTCGAGGTCGCTGCGTCGGCCCATGTCCTGGCCCTGAATGATGTGTACTCGAGCGGGCAGCTCCAGGGTGCCACGAGTGCGGAGGTAGCCGCCGAACGCGGCGGCCGCGGCCCCGGTCGCTGGGTCTTCCACAACGCCACCGATCGGGAACGGGTCGCGGGCGTGGAACAGGGTGGGGGACTCTGCCCACACCAGGTGCACGGTGGTCAAGTCGTTGGCGCGCATGTGATCGGCGAGGGCGTCGAAGTCGTAGGCCAGCCGGGCCAGCCGCTGTCGTGACGCTGCCGCCAACACCAGATGGTTATTGCCCGCGTAAGCGACGGCGGGCGGGTACGTCGGATCTAGCTCGCTCTCCGACCAGCTAAGACACTCAAGAATCGGGACCCATTCATCCCGTGTCGCCGGGCGACTGTGGGTGGGCACGCTGGTGAACGTGGCACGCAGGCCGCCATCCTCACCTTTGGCTACGGCGAGGCTCATCTCGCCGGGACCGGTATCAAACGTCACCGCACCTGGGCCGAGCCGTTCAGCAAGGGCGATCGCGGTAGCCACAGTTGCGTGACCGCAGAAGGCGACCTCAGCCTCCGGGCTGAAGTAGCGCAGCCGGTATCGGCGCTGGCTCGGGTCTCCTTGCACCACGAACGCGGTCTCGGAGTAGCCCACCTCAGCCGCGATCCGCTGCATCTCGGCGTCATTCAACGCGGCGGCATCGAGCACCACCCCAGCCGGGTTACCTCCAGCCGGGTCAGTCGTGAACGCGGCATACCGTCCAACCTCAACCTCAGATGTAACCGTCATACGCCACTCAACACGAGTACGGCCACACGCATTCCTGGACACGCTCTAACGCACAACCCGACGACCAGAACGCGCGCAGCTGCGGTCGCGGCCACCAGCAAACAAGGCCTTCATGGCCTGCGCGGGTGACGATGCGATTCACCCGTCGCGCTCGCCATTCGTGCGCGCGTTGAGCGTTGCACATTCATTGCACATGAGCACGGCAGAGAGTCGTGATCATCAGCAAACGACGAGAACCCTAGCAACGGCGAACGCCGAAGTCAGCGGCATAGTGCCTGGCCGCCAGAATCCGGAGTGATAAGCAGAAGGTTCGTCAATCGGGCCGCTGCCCTCGCCGGTGCGTGAGCGTAGTCGTCGGGGCCGACGACGCGATCCTCCCTTGTCAAGCGAGTAGTCAGGCAAGCACGAGCCTTGGCTGTAAACTGATCACATGAGCGCTGAGCGTGATGAGCTGCTGCGCCTGGTCGAGGAGCTGCCGGATGAGCAGGTACCCCAGGCGCTCGCGGACGTGCGCCGTCACCTCCGCCCTGTTCGGGAGCGACCGTGGCCACCTGCGTGGTTCGGGAGCATCGAGGGAGACGGAACTGCGGTAGGTGCCCGGAGCGAGGAACTTCTGCGCGAGGGGTTCGGCCGGTAGCGTGATCGTCTGCGACACCGGTCCGTTGGTCGCTGCTGCGATTGCCACCGATCCCGATTATCACCGTTGCGTCGAGCTGTTCACCGGCCTCCACCTGGCCAACCGTCCGATCGTCGTCCCTGCCCCGATTGTGGCCGAGGTTGGGTATCTGCTGGAGCGTTATGGCGGGTCACGAGCCGAGTCCCAGTTCCTTCGCTCGCTGGCCGAAGGCGACTTCGTGCCAATGGAGTTGACCAGTGGCGACTACGCGCGGATGGCAGACCTCGTCGACCAGTACGCCGACTTCCCGCTAGGGACGAGCGTAGGGACGAGCGATGCATCCGTCGTCGCGCTTGCCGAGAGGCTGGACGTTCCCGAGGTAGGGACACTCGATGTGCGCCACTTCTCCGTCGTCCGGCCGAAACATGTACACACGCTGACGCTGCTTCCTGAGCCGCCCAGAGATCGGCAATAAGCTATCTGAAAGTCGGGCAGTCGCTCCCACGCTTTACCCTCGCCAATCGACGGCAATTGACCCAACATGAAGAGCACCGGCGAGCATTAACAGACGCGAACGAGCCAGCTCACGGATACTTTCGACAGTCCACAACAGACAATGACAGACGTCTGTTTCTAATCTCTAGGTCGCAGGTTCGAGTCCTGCCGGGGGCACCAACACATCCTTGCCGTGGGCGACTGCGCCGTCGAGCAGGGTGGCGATGACGTCGATGGACCCGATGCGCGCGGTGTCAACGGCGCGCGGGTCGTCGGCGAGCACGGTGAGGTCGGCGTGTTTGCCGGGCGTGATGCTGCCGAGGCGATGTTCCGCACCGCAGGCGTAGGCGGCGGCGGTGGTGTACGCGGCCAGTGCCTGCTCGACCGCGATGGACTCGTCGGGGCCGATCGACAGGCCCTTATCGGAGCGACGCTCGACCGTGAACTGGATCGCGCGGAGCGGCGCGCCACCGGTCACCGGACGGTCGGAGCTGCCGACGAGCGTGATGCCGTGGTCGAGAAACGCCTTCCCCCGATACAGCCACGGCGCGCGCTGCGGACCCATGATGGCGGCATAGTCGTCGCCGATGTAGGTGAGGAAGTTCGGCTGCACCACCGCGAGCGCGCCCACCCGAGCGAAGCGTTCGAGCTGGTCTGGCCGCACCAGTCCACAGTGCTCGATCCGATGGCGCGCCTCCGGCCGGGGATGCTCGGCCTGAGCGTGTTCGAGCGCGTCGAGTGCGACGTCGACGGCACGGTCGCCGATGGCGTGAATGGCGAGCTGCCACCCGGCACGGTGACCGTCGACGGCGATGTCCCGCAGCACCGTCGGGTCGTCGAAAAGCTGTCCACTGTGGTCGAGCCCGACATAGGGCTCGGTGAGCGCGGCGGTGCGGGGCATCATGCCGCCGTCGGTGAAGATCTTGAGCGCTCCGATCGACAGTCGGTCGCCACCGAAGCCGGTGCGCAAGCCGAGGTCAATGGCGCGGGGCGTGTCGTCGCCGGCATGCGCGGCGACCGGCCGCAGCGCGTCGGCGGTGACCATGAGCTGCACCCGCAGCGGCAACCGCCCGGTGTCGAAAGCCTGCTGGTAGGCGGCTGCTTCGATGGGACTGTGGCTGATGAGCCCGCCGCCGATACCCGCCTCGGCGCAGCTCGTGATGCCCTCGGACAGGCAGGTACGGCCAGCCGCCTCGATCGCGTTGACCAGCTCCCCGATGCCGTACGGCTGCCGCAGCGCGCGCACGGCGGCCATGCCGGACTCGGCGAGAAATCCCTGCTCGTGCTCGGTGCCCTCGGGCAGCAGCCGCAACACCTCGGTGTTGACGACGCAGGCGTGCCCGGAGTCGTGGATGACGAACAGCTTGCGCCAATCGGCGACGGTGTCTAGCTCCTCGGCGGTGAGGTGCCTGCCCAGCGGCCGCTGGTCGTAGCCGACGACGTCGACCCACTCCCCGGGGTTGTGCTGCCGCGCGGCCTCGCCGATGGCGGCGAGCACGCCGTCGACGCCGCCCTGCGGGTCGATGCGGGCGCTGTTCTGACCGAGCCCGGTCCACGCGAGGTGCACATGGGCGTCGATGAAACCGGGCAGCACGGTGGCCCCGCCGAGGTCGACGGTGTGCCGGACGGGCAGCGCGTCGACGTCGCCGTCGACACCCACGATCCGGCCCTGCCAGATGCCGACACTGCGCGCGGCAGGCCGCGCGGGGTCCATGGTGATGACGTTGGCGTTGGTCAGGATCGTGTCGAGCATGGCACTCCCGGAGTTCAGCGGGCGGGGACAGCGGTCGCGGCTCGTGCCTTCCGGCGAGCGGGCACGATCATAGGTGCGGCGGTCTCCGGATCGTCCATGACCCGGCACGGCAGCCCGAAGACGTCCTCCACGAGATCGGCGGTGATGACGTCCGCCGGCGCACCCTCGGCGGCGATCTGCCCGCCCGGGCGCATCACGATCAGATGGCTGGCATAGCGGCAGGCGTGGTTGAGATCGTGCAGCACGGCGACCACCGTGTGGTCACGGTCGGTGTGCAGGTCCGCGCAGAGGTCGAGGACCTCGAGCTGGTGGGCGATGTCCAGGAACGTCGTGGGCTCGTCGAGCAGCAGGATCGGGGTCTGCTGGGCGAGCACCATCGCGAGCCAGACGCGCTGCCGCTGCCCGCCGGAGAGCTCGTCGACCATCCGGTCGGCCAGGTCGGCGACCCCGGTCAGCCGCATGGCGTCGGCGACGACGGCTTCGTCGGCCGACGACCACTGCCGCACCAGGCTCTGATGCGGGTAGCGGCCCCGCGCGACCAGGTCGCCCACGGTGATCCCGCCGGGCGCGACGGCGGACTGCGGCAGCAGCCCGAGCCTGCGGGCGACCTCTTTGGACCGGTAGGTGTCGATGATGGCGCCGTCGAGGTATACCGCACCCTGCTGTGGCTTGAGCATGCGTGCCAGCGCCTTGAGCAATGTGGACTTGCCGCATGCGTTCGGCCCGATGACCACGGTGAACGAGCGGTCCGGGATCCGCACGGCGAGGTCGACGGCGACCGCCCGCTCATCGTAGGCGAGCGTGAGATCGTGCGCGTGCAGTCGAGACACGGACGTTCCTTCCCTCACGGGCGCTCTCCGCGCCACTGGGTGGCCAGCAACCAGATCAGATACAGCCCGCCGATGCTGCCGGTCGCCACTCCGACCGGCAGCAGGGCAGGCGCGAACACCCGCTGCACGGCGAGATCGCTCGCGGTCAGCAGCAGCGCTCCCATCGCCGCCGACGACATCATTCCCGGCGAGGTGGCGCGGGTGAGCCTGCGGGCGAGCTGCGGTGCGGCGAGCGCGACGAACGCGATCGGCCCGGTGGCCGCGGTCGCGACGGCCGCCAGCGTGACGCTCGCGCCGATCAGCACCACGCGGGCGCGCTCGACCCGGACGCCGAGCGCGATCGCGACCGCGTCACCCATCTCGAGCAGCGCCAGTTCCCGGTGCTGGCTCAGCGCGGCCGGAACGAGCACCGCGACGGTCAGCCCGACCACCGTGGCGTGTTCCCAGCTGACGTCGTTGAGAGTGCCGATCAGCCAGGCCTGCGCCTCGATCCCCTCCTGCCAGGCCGCCCGGGTGATCAGGTACGAGTTCATGGCGAGCAGCATCGCGCTGACCCCGATGCCCACCAGGATGAACCGAAACCCCTCCACGCCACGCCGCAACGCCAGCAGGTACACCACCACGGCGGTTGCCACGCCGCCGACCAGTGCGCCGAGCGCGATATCGGTCATGCCGCCGTCTAGAACGATGATCACGACCAGCGCTCCGGTGGCGGAGCCGTTGGTAAAACCGACGACATCGGGGCTGCCGAGCGGGTTGCGGGTGAGGCTCTGCATCAGCGCACCGCTGATGGCAAGGGCGGCACCGGTGAGCACGGCGGTCAGCACGCGGGGCAGCCGCAGCTCGAGCACGATGAAGTCCATCCCCGGTGAGCCGTTGCCCACCAGCGCGGCCAGCACCTCTGCCGCCGGAACCGGATACTCGCCGGTGCTCAGCGCCACGACGCACCCGGCCGCGAGCAGCGTCACCAGCACGGCGGTGACCGTGAACGCGCGATGGTCGAGCCGCAGCGACACCTCCGGTCGCCGTGAGCGCAGCACTCCGCCGGTGATCATATCGCCGCCAGCTTCCGCCGCCGGCACAACGCGATGAAGACCGGCCCACCGACGAACGCCGTCACGATGCCGACCTCGATCTCGCTCGGCGCGCCGAGCACCCGGCCGAGCACGTCCGATCCCAGCAGCAGGATCGGCGCCAGCAGCAGCGAGTAGGTCAGCACCCAGCGCTGGTCCGGCCCCACGATCAACCGCGCGATGTGCGGCACGGCCAGCCCGACGAACCAGATCGGTCCGGCGGCCGCGGTGGCCGCCCCGCACAGCAGCATCACCGCCAGCGCCGTCGCCACCCTGGTGCGACCCACATGCACACCGAGGGCGCGCCCGAGCTGCTCGCCCAGCGTCAGCGCGTTGAGCGGGCGGGCGAGCAGCACGGCGATCACTACGCCGAGCGCGATGAACGGCGCCACCGCCTTGACGACGCTGAGATCGCGACCCCCCAGCGACCCTACGGTCCAGAACCGGTAGTCGTCGAACGCCAGCGGGAAGAGCATCACGATGGCGGTGTTCACGGCATACAGCACCGCCCCCATCGCCGCCCCGCCGAGCACCAGCCGTTCCGGCGCGGCACTGCTGCGGCCGCTCATCCCCAGCACGTACACCACCACGGAGGCGAGCGCCGCGCCTGCCAGCGCCAGCCACACGTACTCGAGGACGCTGCCAAGGCCGAGGAACACCACCCCGGCCACCACGCCGGTCGCGGCCCCGAGGTTGACGCCGAGCAGCCCCGGGTCCGCGAGCGGGTTGCGGGTGAGCGCCTGCATCAGCGCGCCGGCCAGGCCGAGCGCGATGCCGACGATGATCCCCAGCAGCGTGCGCGGCACCCGGTACGCCTGGATCGTCACCGCGTTGTACGAGACCGGGTCGGCCCACAGCAGCCGCCAGACTTCGGTGAGCGGGATGTCCCGGGTGCCGAACCACACACTCAGCAACGCGACGGCGAACAAGGCGGCCAGGCACACCGCCAGCCCGGTCAGCCGTATCCACCGGGACCGTGCCAGGATCGACCGCGCCGGATCGGATGCCACATCCCCTGCGACGGGCGGGCTGGCCACATCCGGCACGCGGCGACCTCCTCGACAAAGACCATCCAGAACTTAAGTGAGCCTAACTGAACTCGACAACCCCGTCATGAGCCATCCGGGCCTTGCCGTGATCCGAACTTAAGGTAGCCTTACCTACGCTTCAGCGGGCGCGGAGGTGTGCGTGAGTTCGGACGAGGGTTCCGGGAAGGCGGTGCTCCGCCAGTCACTGACGGATGAGCGACGGCGGGTCGCGGGGGCGTCGGCGCTGGCGGCGGGGCACCAGGCCGGCGAAGCGCTGGTGCCGGTGCTGATCGGTGTCGTCATCGACCGGGCGATCGCGACCGGCGCGGTGCCGAGTTTGGTCGGCTGGCTGGGGCTGCTCGCAGCGGTCTTCGTCGGGCTGTCGTTCTCGTTCCGATTCGCCCTCCGGGCGGCCGAGCGAGCCGCCGAACGAGTGGCACACGAGCTCCGGCTGCGGCTGACGCGCAGAGTACTCGACCCCCAGGGCGGCGCGGAGAAGGAGCGGCTGCCCGGCGAACTGGTGAACATCGCCACAGGCGACGCCAAGCGGGTCGGCGCGGTCGCGGGCACGCTGCCCTTCGGCGTCGCGGCGGTCGCGGCGCTACTGGTCAGCGGGGTGTTGCTGCTGCGGATCTCGCTGCCGCTGGGACTGCTGATCCTGCTGGGCGTGCCGCCGGTGCTGTGGCTGACGCATCTGCTGGGCAAGCCGCTGGAGCAGCGCAGTGAGGGTGAGCAGGAACGGGCGGCACGCGCCTCCGGGGTCGCGGCCGACCTGATCGCCGGGCTGCGGGTGCTCAAGGGGCTCGGCGCCGAGCGCACCGCCGTGGACCGCTATCGCGGCACCAGCCAGGAGTCGCGCGCGGCGGCGGTGCGGGCGACTCGCGCGCACGGCTGGCACGACGGCGCCGTCGTCGCGGTGACCGGCGTCTTCCTCGCGCTGGTGGCCCTCGTCGGGGCGTATCTGGCGATGCGCGGCGCGATCAGCATCGGCCAGCTCGTCGCCGCTGTCGGGCTGGCGCAGTTCCTGCTGACGCCGTTCCAGGTGCTGACGTGGGTCAACGGGGAAGTCGCCCAGGGCAGGGCCTCGGCGGGCCGGATCGCGGCCGTTCTCGCCACGCCGCCCGCCATGCCGAACGGGTCGCGGGACCTGGCCGACACACCGCGTGGCGAACTTCGGCTGGCAGCGGTGACCGCCGGCCGGGTGCGCGATTTCGATCTGGAGGTTCCCGCGGGCGGCCTGGTCGGGGTCGCGATCACCGACTCGGGCGTCGCGACCGATCTGCTGGCGCTGCTGGCCAGAACCGCCAACCCGGACTCCGGCGCCGTTCGCCTTGACGGTCAGGATCTGTCCACACTGGACATCACGGCCGCGCGGCGGGCGGTACTCGTCGCCGACCACGACGCGCACCTGTTCGAGGAAACAGTGGCCGAGAACGTCCTCGCGGGCGGCGCCGCTGGGCATGAACGTGCGATGGCCGCCGCCACGGTCGATCAGGTGGCGCAGACGCTGCCGGACGGGACCGGCACCGTGCTGGCGGAGCGCGGCAGTTCGCTGTCCGGTGGCCAGCGGCAGCGGGTGGCGCTGGCGCGAGCGCTGGCCGCCGATCCCGCGGTGCTGGTGCTGCACGATCCGACGACCGCGGTCGACCCCGTCACCGAGGCGCGGATCGCCGATGGCATCGCCGAGTTGCGCGCCGGACGCACCACGGTCCTGGTCACCACCAGCCCGGCCCTGCTGGCCACCACCGACATGGTGCATCTGGTGGACGGCGGACGGATCGTCGCGGCCGGAACACACCACGAACTCGCCGCGGCGAACGCCGACTACCGGTCGGTGGTGCTGACATGATGGCCACCACCGAAGCGCCCACCCGGCCGTTGCTGCCCATCGCGTCCGGCAAGCGCACCCTCGCGACGGTTCGGGCCCTGCTACGCCCGAACCGAGGTCTCGCCGTGATCGCGATGATCACGCTGGTGGGTGCCACCGCGGTCAGCCTGCTGACGGCGCCGATCCTCGGCCGCATCGTCGACCTCGTCGTCGCGGGCGAGACACCGGACTCGCTGGTCGTGCCGGTCGGCCTGCTGGCGGGCGTCGCGCTCGTCGCCGGAGTCGGCACCGCGATCGGGGTCGCGCTGGTCGGCAGACTGGGCGAGAACATGGTGGCCGCGCTCCGGGAGCGGTTCGTCGAGCGGGCGCTGCGGCTGCCGCTGGAGCGGGTCGAGCAGGCGGGCTCCGGCGACCTGACGTCCCGAGTGACCAGCGACGTCACCATGGTCACCAAGGTCGTCCGCGACGCCCTCCCGCACTTTCTGCGCTCGGCGCTGATGATCGTGCTCACGCTGGGCGGGCTGGCCATCCTCGACTGGCGGTTCCTGCTGGCGGCGCTGCTGTCCATGCCGATCCAGCTGCACACGGTGCGCTGGTACGTCGGCCGCGCGATCCCGCTGTATGCCGCGCATCGGGAGGCCGTCGGCACGGTGCATCATCGGCTGCTGGACACCGCGGGCGGCGCGCCGACGGTGCGGGCGTTCCACCTCGCCGACAGCCACACCGGCAAGATCCGGCAGGCGTCCGAGACCGCCCTCGAGCTCGCACTGCGGGGCATCCGGCTGCTGACCGGGTTCTTCGCGCGGCTCAACCTCGCGGAGTATGTCGGGCTCACGGCCGTGCTGGCGACCGGGTTCTGGCTGGTCAACGCCGACGCGGTGACGATCGGCACCACGACGGCCGCCGCGCTGTACTTCCACAACCTGTTCAACCCGATCAACACCGCGCTGATGCTGGTCGACGACGCCCAGTCCGCCGGGGCCAGCCTCGCGCGGCTCGTCGGCGTCACCGACCTCGCGCCCGAACCGGAACCCGGCAAGGAGCACGTCGCCTCGGACGCGGCGGTCAAGGCGACCGCGCTGCGGTACGCCTTCGTGCCCGGTCACGATGTGCTGCGCGACATCGACCTCGATCTTCAGCCCGGCGAGCGCGTCGCGCTGATCGGCGCCAGTGGCGCGGGCAAGACCACGCTCGCCAAGCTGCTCGCGGGGGTCCACACCCCCACCGGCGGATCGATCACGGTGGGCGGGCTGCGCCTCGACGAGCTCGGCCCCGCAGCGGCACGCCGCGCGGTGGCGCTCATCAGCCAGGAGGTGCACGTCTTCGCGGGGCCGCTGGCCGACGATCTCCGGCTCGCGAAGCAGGACGCCACCGACGAGGAGCTGCGAGGGGCGTTGGCCACGGTCGGTGCGCTCGACTGGGCGTGCGCGCTCTCCGACGGGCTCGCCACCGTCGTCGGCACCGGCGGGCACAAGCTGACCGCCACCCAGGCGCAACAGCTCGCACTGGCGCGGCTGGTGCTGGCCGACCCACCGATCGCGATACTCGACGAGGCCACCGCCGACGCGGGCAGCGCCGGGTCACGCGAGCTCGAAGCCTCCGCCGACGCGGCGTTGTCCGGCCGCACCGCGCTCGTGGTGGCGCACCGACTGACCCAGGCCGTCAACGCCGACCGCGTCATCGTGCTCGACAACGGCCGGATCATCGAATCCGGCAGCCACACTCAGCTTCTGGACGCGGGAGGCCACTACGCCGAGCTGTGGCGCGCATGGTCGGCAGGCCGGGGCGGGTAGACCCGGGACCTCAGCCACCAGCCGCGTCGAACGAGCCGACCAGGGCCGAGATTTCCAGCCTGCCTTGTGGCTCGTCGGCGTGGCAGGTCGCGAGCGAAGCCCACCGCGGCAAGCGGGCGGTGGCGTCGACTCCCAGCGCCACGATGCGAATCGTCTCCGCGCGGGTCGCCACGCCCAGGTCGCAGCGGTACTTGGCGACCTTCACGTAGGCCCGCCCGCCGGGGTCGAGCGTGATGCGGGTGGATTCGGTGCGTCGCACGTACATCCCGCCGTTCACGACGTACTCGAACGACATCGGCTCGCCCTCGGCGTCCCGGAGTTCCACCTTCGGGGCTCCCCTCACGCCGCAGGGCGCGCTCGATCCGTTTGCCAGGACCGTGATCACGGACCACTCGCCCGTCGCCCGGCTCGGCTTGCGGAAGCCGGCTACCTCGACCACACCTCTCTGGCAGTACGCCGCCGCGGGTGCGCGCCGCTCGACCGTGACGTCAGAGCCTCCGGTGTCGGTGGTCGTGGCCGACCGACAGGAGCCGATGAGAAGCACGCACAGCCCGGCGACGAGGAACTGGGCGAGTTTTGTCGCGACGGCGGGCATGTCTGAATAGACGCGCGACAACCGGATCAGGTTGCCGATCCGTCATGGGAACATGTGTTCGACAACGCGTTCGGTTTTCGCTAGGCTCTTCCCATGCTCGATGTCATGGCCGAGGTTTTCGATGCGCCTGTGGATCCGTGTGGTCCAGGGTGGACGTTGGCTGAGGTTTTGGATTTCGATGAGGCCGACTTCGGGGAGATGTCGGCG